>JAJRRI010000006.1 GCA_024279685.1 Verrucomicrobiota bacterium
GTGTTTAAAAACCATATCCACGGCTTTGATTCTAAGTATCTTTTGCTGTTCCGAGCTCAGGCTGCGCGCATCTTTTATTTTCATGCTCCCCATTATAACAGAGCCCTTCATTATTCATATATTTAATTGCCGTATTAATAGTAGGAAATGGATGGTGCCGTAGACTTCTTCTTGTTTTCCGAAGCGGCGGAACGGCGTTTTATTAATCACCTGCTGGCCTCGCTCGGTGTAGGTGCCGTCCTCATTAATGAGTAGGGCGCGGTTTTGATCGCTAATGAAAAAGCCGGGGGCCAGCGCATTTACACGGATGCCGTCGCCGTACTTAAGGGCCATTTCGGTGGACATCCATTTAGTAAAGTTATCGATTGCCGCCTTCGCATTGGAATAGCCAAGCACGCGAGTGAGGGTCTGCGTTGCAGACATGGAGGAAAAGTTTACAATGCAACCCGACCCTTGGTCCTTGAACGTTTTGGCAAAGGTCATTGTGGGTATAACAGTGCCCTTAAGGTTGAGGTCGAGCACTTTAGAGTAGTCGTCCATATCCAGATCGAACACATCTTTTCCGGGGCCGATGGTGGCCCCGGGCATATTGCCACCCGCCCCATTAATGAGTACATCAATGCGGCCAAGCTCAGCCATGATTTTTTCATGGATGCGATCGAGTGCCACGGAGTCGGTCACATCGCAGGTGTACCCCGAACAGTTTTTCGAAATTTGTAGGGCTTCGGTCAGTGCTTTATCGACTTTTTCCTGGTTCCGTCCCAGATAGACAACATGTGCGCCCTGGGCCTGCAGGTATTTTGCAGTACCCCCAGCCAATATGCCGGTCGCCCCAGTTACAGCGATTACTTTTCCAGATAGATCGAATAGATTTTTCATGATTTTAATCGTCGGTAGGTAATTTTTTATGAAGGTTTTAATTAGTGATTTTGATCGGATTTTACAAGTTAAACCTAACGTTTAATACCGATAAGATGAAGTATTCAAGGGGTTAAGGCGGGTGTATAAATTTTTTGGACCAAGAAATTTGTCGGGGCTAAGTTTGGATGGGTAGGAGCACACCTATTGTCACTGTGGCGGCGGGTTTTTACATATGCTAGGAAATAATAGTAAGGTGCGGCCATCGAGATTAGACTCGATGGGTTCTGGCGATCTTCGCTAGAAACGTTATTTTAACAGGAATCAAAAGAGGACGAACTAGATGCCCTATTCAAAAATAAACCCGGATGATATGATCCTGCGTGATCATCTCGCATATGACCGAACGGTGTTGGCCCATGAACGCACTTTGCTTTCCTACCTGCGCACCGCCATTGCACTACTGGCGGCTGGAGTAACGCTCGTGAAAATCTTTCCAGAGGAACAGGCGATGGTAAAGTTAGGTGCCATTCTTTTGGCCGTTGGCGGGATGGCCGCTGTGATTGGCATCTGGCGCTTTGTGGCGGTGAGGAAGAGGCTTTCTGTCACCTACAAAAAACTGGATGAATAATAAAGGATTTTCTTCAGGAACTCATAAGGCGATGACTTTTCCATCAAAGAGTTGGGATTGATTCAAGAGCTAGAGCCAAAAAAAAGGGCTGAAACCGAAGTTTCAGCCCTTGAAAAAATGGAGCGGGCGAACAGATTCGAACTGTCGTAACCAGCTTGGAAGGCTGGGGTTCTACCATTGAACTACGCCCGCTTTTTCGTACAAACGAGGGCATAAGGTAGCTGGCATGGACAGTTCCGTCAAGGTCGGAGGGATAACTTTTTTAAGCCGAGTTTCGGGGAATCTATTTTTTCGTTTTAAGGTTCCAGAACCAAAATTGAATGCGCTTGATAAGCGGGGGTTTGTTTTCGGCTTTTAGGAGGTGTGGGCGCGGTTTTTTCAACTTTGATTTTTCAACTGGCTCGCGCATATAGTCTCGGTCTGATATTCCCATAGGATTGTCTTGCCCTGTTTTTATAATTCGCAAACAGTGTACTCCTTATGAGCAAAAAAAAGAAGACCACATTACGTATTACCCCGCAAAATTGGTTAGATCCATTTGATTTTAAATCCGCATTCACGCATCCTGACCGGCCGTTCGAAGTGGATATAGGTTCGGGCAAAGGGCGCTTTTTGGTGGCGCGTTCGGGGGCATTTTCGGAAACTAATTTTCTGGGTATTGAGCGGCAGCTGGGGCGAATTAATAGTAGTGGCAGACGGTGCGAGCGTGCAGGGCGCCAAAACGTGCGTATGTTTCGGATGGAGGGCTACTATGCGATCAGCCAATTGATGCCTGCGGCCTATGTGGCGAACTATTATTTTTTCTTCCCCGATCCATGGCCAAAGGCACGACACCACGATCAGCGTTTGTTTAATCCGGCCTTCATGGATGCTTTGTTTAATACTTTGGAAGAAGCGGGGTGTCTACACGTGGCGACGGATCATTTGCCATATTTCGAGGAGATTTATGAGTTGCTCCAACAGGATAGTCGTTTTGAGAAGGTCGCCGCCTTTGAACCTAATGATGAGGAACGTACCGATTTTGAGCTTATTTTTTCGCATAAGAAAATTGGCAGATGTTCCTTTCGGAAGGTGAGCTAATGGCACGGCGGAAGGCAGAGGTTTTGATGCATAGCCACGGGCTGTACGCTGGGTGGGATCGGGGGAGCAAGGAACTTCCGACTTTAGTGAAAATTACGACGGAAATCGAGGCGGCGCTTGATGTTGAGTTTGGCTATATTCTTCGGATTCGAAACGCCCGCAATAGCCAAATTACTTTTCGTATTGAACACCCTCCTTTCAAGGATGATGAGGGCGAAATTGCGCCGCCGTTTGAGGGGAATCAGTATGTGAAGACCAATGATTTTCGTTTTTTCCTGGGCGATACCGTGTGGAAACCTATTGCGGATAAGTGTGGGGAGTGGCGGTTGATGACTTGGTTGGATGGCACGATGGTAGCGGATAAAACGTTAGTGCTTATATGATATTTTTTGATTTTATCTAATCGTAATACATTTTAAAGGAGATTGAAAATGGGAGCTGTATCCAATCTATTGGACTCCAAGGGCCGTGAGGTTTTAACGGTCGATCCAGATGCGACAATTCGAGAGGCTATAGAAAAGATGGCCGAAATTTCGGGCGGTACCGCGTTGATTATGGAAGGCGAGACGGTGGTCGGGATTGTTTCCGAGCGGGATGTGATGCGGAAGGTGCTCTTGAAAGGTAAACGACTACACGAGGTGCGTGTTCGCGAAATCATGAGTACGGACCTCATCACCATCACGCCGGACACTTCTTTGGAGGAGTGTATGAAGCTCATCACGGACAAGCGTATTCGGCATCTTCCTGTGCTACGCGACGGGCATCTGTGCGGAATTATTTCAATCGGCGATGTCGTCAAGTATTTGATCGTTGAGAAGGATTTTAAGATTAAGAATCTTGAAGCCTATATTAGCGGCGCCATGTAGGCCTCATTCCTACTGGATTTTTTGTAATAATTGTTCGGCCTTGACGATGTCTGCTGGGGTGTCGACCCCAATCCCAAAGTCTTGTGTTTTAACGACCTTCATCCGGCAACCCATATCGAGCGCGCGCAGTTGTTCCAACTTTTCTAACTCTTCAAGGGCGCAGGGGGGCTCTGCGACGAGTTTGAGCAAGTAGTCGCGGCGGTAAGCATAGATGCCGATGTGCCGCCAGTAGCTACCCGGCGTTGGGCGGTCTTCGGGGTCTCGGATGTATGGAAGGGTGGCCCGTGAAAAATAGAGCGCTTGTCCATGTCGATTAAAGAGTGCTTTCACCACGGAGGGATCGCTGATTTGGCTCTCATCCTCAAGGGGAGTTGCTGCCGTGACCATATCCCATTCTCCGGTGGAGATCTCTTCCGCAAGTGGATCAATGAGGGAGGGTTCGATGAGGGGTTCATCGCCTTGTACATTAATGACCGCATCGACCTCCAGCGCTTGAACGGCTTCGGCAATACGATCGGTTCCTGAGGGGTGATTAGGATCGGTCATCGCTACCGTTACATCCGGGATGCCTAGTGCTTTTACACAGTCGGCTATGCGTTCGTCATCGGTGGCCACAATTACGGCATCGAGTCGTTGGGCCAGCTTAACTCGTTCTACCACCCACTGAACCATCGGTTTCCCAGAAATCAGAGCCAGACTTTTGCCTGGGAAACGCGTGGACCCCCACCGTGAAGGAATCACTCCAACTATTCTATTCATGCGTGCCTCATTCATTTTTTAATCGAATCTCTCATGGCTCAAGTTCAGAGGCTTTTTTCTTCACGAATAGAAAGTCAATTGAACTTGAAAATAGAGTGATGAATCGTCGTTTTTAAGAATTAATTTAATTGCGTTTAAATTGCCGACAGAGAACACCCGCAGTAGAAAATAGGGTGCGAGCTCGTTCGGTAAAGTGATATTCAGTTTCGTACACCACTTCTTTGATTCCCGCGTTGATGATCATTTTTGTACACATTAGGCAGGGACTAAGAGTGGAGTAGAGGGTTCCATCGCGCACGGCAATTCCATGGTAGGCCGCCTGTACAATCGCATTTTCTTCGGCATGTGCACAGATACACTCGCTCAGGTCCTCTCCCGATGGCGTCTCGCTAGAACAGCGCGGGCAACCGCCTTCGAAGCAGTTTTTAATTCCACGTGGAGTGCCGTTATAGCCGGTCGAAATCACGCGCTGGTCGCTCACAATCACCGCCGCAACTTTCCGGCGGCTACAGTTTCCGCGAGAGGAAACCACGTGAGCAATATCCATGAAATATTCGTCCCAACCGGGACGTTTGAAAAGTTTATCAGTCATACCCCAAAGCATACGTTGGCTCTGGGTCATGTTCAAGGATTCTAGGCGGAAGAGACGGCAAATTAAAAGGCCCAGGTTGGAACTCAAGGACAGAGAAACACTCTTTCTTTAATTTTAAATAGGACTAGCAGCCTGTCGGACTTAGGTTAAAAAGACAGGCATAATTCGAGAATAACACTTCTATTTTATCAAGAATTTGCTAGTCTGACTTTGTCTTAATCAGAGGAGCCCCTGGCCACACGACTCAAGAACCTCGACCGGAACA
>JAJRRI010000129.1 GCA_024279685.1 Verrucomicrobiota bacterium
ACCGGCGGCATTGCTTGTGGCAAGTCGGAGGTGGGCCGAATTCTTAAAAAAATAGGCTTTGATGTATGTGATGCTGATCATATAGCTCATGCGTTGATGAAAAAAGGAACACCCGTTTTTCAACAGATTGTGGACTATTTTGGAGAAGAAATTCTTTCAGCCGATAGAGAAATCTCGCGACCCTACCTGGGTGAAATTATATTTAAAAATTCGAGCGAGCGGGAGATCTTGAACCAGATGGTTCATCCCGTGGTACGAACCCATCTGGAACAGTGGATACTTGAAATGGAACAGGCAGGAAAAAGAGCGGCGGCGCTCGTTCCCTTATTGTTTGAAAGCAAAATGAACGATCTAGCGTGGGATTCCATTCTTTGTATTGAAAGCAACAATGGGTTGGTTTTAAAACGATTAAAAAAACGTGGAATAAATCAAGAAGCCGCCGTACGGCGCTTGACCTCGCAAATGTCATTGCCCGAGAAAATGAAACGGGCTGAATATGTAATTTCAAATAGTGGAAGTTTGGAATTTCTGGAACAAACCACACGGGAAACCGTGAATCGAATAGAGGCGGAAAGAGAGTTATGAGCGACGAAAAAGAAATAGTTAAAGAACAGACTGAAGTGGCACCTAAAGTAGATGCACCCGCGAAGAAGAAACCCGCCCCAAAAAAACCAGAAATAAAAACAACGGAAGAGACTCCCGCGAAACCCACGACTGAGGAAGCCCCACCTTCTGAACCCAGGAAACCTGCTCGTCAGGAGGGGAAGGCTCAAAATGACCGCCAACGAGATCGCAATCGGGGTAAACATGGGAAAAAGAACCGAAATGGAAATGGCAAAGGCGGAGGGGGCGATCGTAACCAGCCGCCACCCAATACAGAAAATCTACCGCCCCTCTCGCTGCATGTAATGCAGATCACCGCGATTAACGACATCAAAACAATGGCGGAAGAGTACGGCTTGGCCGACTTTGATGGGCTCAGTAAACATCAATTAATTTTTGAGCTACTTAAGAGTCATGGTCGTCGTGGAGGACCCTTGCTCGGTCGTGGTGTACTTGAAATCCTGCCCGATGGATTTGGTTTTCTGCGGTCGCCGCTCAACAGTTACCAGCCTGCACCGGACGACATCTATCTTTCGCCCGCGCAAATCCGCCGTTTCGGTATTCGTCCCGGCGATTATGTGGAGGGCACCATCCGATCGCCGAAGGAAAAGGAGCGGTTTTTTGCTCTGCTCCGGGTTGATCAAATTAACAAGGACGACCCTGAAATGGCGCGTAAGCGTGTTCCGTTCGAGAACCTGACTCCGCTATTTCCTGATGAACGCCTTGTGATGGAGACGTCCAAGGAGGAGATTTCCATGCGGGTGATGGATATCGTTACACCCGTTGGAAAAGGACAGCGCGGCCTGATTGTTGCACCGCCACGTACTGGAAAAACCGTCCTCTTGCAAAAGATTGCCAATAGCATTTCGATAAATAATCCCGATGCGAAGTTAATCATTCTATTGATTGACGAACGCCCGGAGGAAGTCACAGATATGCGCCGCAATACCAAAGCGGAAGTGCTGGCCTCTACCTTTGATGAGCCGCCCGATCGTCATACACAGGTTGCAGAAATTGTGATCGAAATGTCAAAGCGCCTCGTGGAGCAGGGAAAGGATGTCATTATCCTACTCGACTCTATTACCCGCCTCGCACGCGCCTATAATACGACGTCACCTCATAGCGGAAAGATTCTTTCCGGAGGCGTGGATGCTAACGCCCTGCACAAGCCGAAGCGCTTCTTTGGTGCAGCACGGAATATTGAAGGCGGTGGAAGTCTAAGTATTATCGCCACGGCGCTGGTGGACACCGGAAGCCGTATGGATGAGGTAATCTTTGAGGAGTTTAAAGGAACCGGAAATATGGAGCTAGGGCTTGATCGTGAACTCGTGAAAAAACGGATTTATCCGGCGATTAATATTGAAAAGTCCGGTACCCGCAAAGAAGAATTGCTACTGCATACGGACGAGTTACAGCGTATCTGGACGCTTCGTAAAGCCCTCAAGGATGTTCCGCAGGTAGAGGCCATGGAATTGTTAATTAATCGGTTGAAGAAGACGAACAGTAACCTTGAATTCCTAATGACCCTGCAAGGAAATAGCGAACAGTGCATGTGCGACGGAGCGGCTCAAAAAAGAGCCGCTCTTTTTTTGTACCCGTTGACAGTGCGACTGTTGCCCGCTATCCTCAACTTAACAAGAGGGGGATATGATAATGACCCAAATAAATGCAATCTTACTGGCTGGTGACCGGCGGGCTAGCATCCAAGTGCGTGATAAAAATAAGGCTTTTTTAGAGCTGAAAGGGGTGCCGATTTTTATTCATGTTCTACAGGCACTTCAACAAGCACAACGAGTTGACCGAGTGGTTGTGGTAGGCCCGGAAGAGCAGGTTAAGGCGGCCTTTGAACTTCATGGAATCGAAGGGGTTCGCATTGTTCCGCAACGAGATAACATGGTTGAAAACTTTAAAGCAGGTTATGTGGCCTTGCTTGGACTCGCCGACGAAATAGACTTTTGGAGCCTTAAAGGGACGAAGCACGAAGAGGTTTCTGCGTTGAATGCCCCCTGCGATATCCCCTTACTGACCCCGGCCGAAGTGGATGAATTTATTGTTTGTAGTAATCTGCATGAATACGACTATTCCATCGGAATCACCTCCGAAAAAGTGCTATCGCACTACCATCCTGTGGAAGGAAAATC
>JAJRRI010000130.1 GCA_024279685.1 Verrucomicrobiota bacterium
GAGAGCGAATGAAATCGTGGAAAGTCGTTTCGTGAACCTATTTTCCGCAAAGAACGTAGACGATGCATCCTGCTTCGTTGCGAATGAAGGGATGATTTTGTTTAACCGCAAAAAAGCGCATAGAACACAAAGAAGCGATACTGAGGAATAATTTGATGACCGACCGACCCGCCGCCATAATTAGCGATGCCAATGTCTTGATCGACTATATTTCTGTCGAGCGAACACTGGTATTGCGGCTCGTGTCGGAACATCTCTTCCCCATCAAACTCCCCTGTTCCATCCTCAACGAAGTCGACCAGCTCACCCAAGACCAGGCCGAAGCCCTCGGCATGGAAATCATCGAAGAAACCACCGAGCAAATAAAAGAAGCCGCCGTGCGCGGCGGAGCATTGTCGCACGTCGACAAACTCTGCTTCGCCATCGCCCGCGACAACCAATGGGCCGTATGGACCAGCGACAAACCGCTACACAAAAAGTGCAAAACCGAAAACATCCCCGTCTACTGGGGCCTCCAACTCATGCTCGAACTCTGCAAATCCGAAAAACTCGACCCCGCCTACGCCCTTGAAGCCGCACAGGAAATCGAACGGGTGAATGACCGGATTTCTGAAAGAGTGTTAGCGGAATTTATCAATAAACTAAATAAGGGACAATATGGCGCATCCGCGCCATCTAAATGAGACAAACACGCCCACACAATTTGTTCACTACTCTATGAATATCAAAAAAGACTAAGCAATATTTATATTTCTGGCAGGCAAATGCGTTGGCATACCCAGTGCTTTAGGCATGCCAAACAAAAAAGGCAGCACGAGGCTGCCTAGAAACAACGGAGCTGTTTGACCAGCATCCTTTGCGTAGAGACCGAGGTGTTTATCAAACCGTCTCCGTTGTTTCAAATAGAAATAACAACAAATGCCGCAAGGCACGGAGACAGAAACATGGCTACAAATCCCCCATCCGGTGACGGACACAGAAACGGCGCAGTGAAAGGTCGTTCACAAACGTATAATCCCAAGATTGATCGCTACATAAAACGCGATACTGGTAATGGTCAGTTCATGGATCAAAAATCCGACGGAACAAAATTCAAAGGCGTTCGCCGCGAGCGATAGGAGCAATAAATGTCACTACAAAACAAATACAAGAAGTTCGCAGATGCCATCGCCTTATCCCGCGAAAGCGATCAGTACAAAAATGCTCGTGAAAAAGACGACATGATTACGCCAAAAGTCGAAGCTGCATTTAAAGAAGAAGGTTATGAGGTTCACTCGAGTTTCATGCAAGGATCACTTGCCACCCATACCGGCGTAATTCCGCTTGATGGTGACTTCGATATCGATCGAGCTATTGCCATCACAAAGGCAAGCTCTCCAAACAATCCTGTTGAACCAAAGAAGATCATTAAAAAGGTTCTAACAGATCATGGGTTCAGCGATCCAAGGATCAAACGCCCCTGCGTGACCGCTGATTACAAGTCAAAGCCTATGCATATTGATTACCCAATCTACCGCGTGAACAGCTGGGGAAACTATCAACTAGCTATTGGTAAAGAACACTCGGATGAAGACAACCGAAGTTGGGACGATTCCGACCCAAAAGGGCTAAACGATTGGATTACCTCGGGCACGAACCATCAAGGCGGATTATTTTCGAGTGCCCTTACTCCTGCGGAACGAAGCCAGTTCTATCGACTGGTTCGCTACTTGAAACGCTGGAGGGATTTTAAATACACATCCAAAGCACAACGCGAAAAAATCTATTCAATTGCCTTAACTATCATGGCGAAAGAGTCCTTCTGCCCCTGCGTCGATGACGAAGGAACACCCAACGACCACACCGCGCTTAAAGATACTCTGGAAGTTCTGCTGAAAGAGGGGAACTACTTTGCCAAGAACTGGAATGACAGTGTCAGCCTTGCAGTAAACCTCCCCATTACTCCTAAAGATGATGTGTTCAAAGGTAACGGAGAATCAGTTGCCGGAATTTTACGCAACCGCTTGAATAAGCTATTCGATGCTCTTCTCGAAGTTGATGAGGAAGAGTCTGAAAAAGAACAATGCAAGATTCTGCGGAAGCAGCTTGGCAATGACTTCCCTGAAGGAAGTGATAACGGGGGCACGAATAACTCCCGAACCAAATCCTCCACGGCAGGCATTGTCGGAGTATCTTACGGTGCATAATAAAGAATGGTTACTTGATACGCTTACACAGGCTGGCTTCGAAACCAGCCTGTGTTCAATAACAGACGATCCGATAACAGAGCACCATCTGGGTAAATTTGCAGTGAGTGTCCGCACCGAACTGTCAGATGATTTCCCATATGTTCTACCAAAATATCACCTGGTAAATCGGGGCAAGCATGGGGCTCTTGCACATGTTTCCTGGGGAACAGATGAGTATGCTGACATCTGCTTTGGCAGTAGCGCTGCGTTTAACCTCAACTACGATGCCCCGGAGAAGATTGTTATCCATGGGCTTGAAAAAGCCTGCTCCGTGTTGTCGAGAGTTCTAAACGATCCGAACTACAATGAGTCCGAACTCAAGCGCGAATTTGTTTCCATCTGGGACAAGCATGTGTCTCGAAGCGACCTTGGAATCCTGTGCTTAGCAGAGCCTTCAGAGGATATCCATGAACTTCAAATTCGGAAACCCATCTCCGATCAAAAATCCCGACTACAGAAACAAATCATCGCCGTATGCCCGAAAACCAGCGCATGTAATCCCAACTACTTTTTAAAAAACGAAAGCGATAAAACCCGAAGACACAATGAGGGAAAGGGCGTTTTGGTTCCCCTAGTGGAATTGATTGAACCTCCAGCTCCAGACGAACATATCAAGGACTGGTGGATCAATTTATTGCAAGCACAACCAGATCAACTAAAAATGAAGCTCAGGCAGTACGCGCGCCATAACAAAGCTTCTGATTTATATATCGTATGCAGAGCTCCTGTAGAAACTGGTCACGTATGGTTTGCCGTACACAGCCAAACCCAGTCCAAACAACAAATCCCTCTGGCCGATAAATTTATAGAAGGCTGGTCGTTCAACGCCTACTCAGTTGATGCAATCGCCAAAGAAAACCTTCTATCCAGAGGTGGTGCAAAAGAAGAACTAAATAGTTTTCATATTGGCATTATAGGGTGTGGAAGTGTCGGAGTATATGTTGCCGACATGCTTGCATCATCCGGCATTGGCAAGCTCACTCTGATTGATCCCGAAACATTGATGATCGAAAACACTCACCGCCATTATCTAGGATCCCATTGGTTATATTGTCAGAAAGTTTCGGGCTTAAAATACAGTCTCCAAGACCAATACCCATTCGTAGAAATACAAACCGAAACCAATGAGCTACTTTCCTACCGCGACAAAGACAAGCTCGACCAATTCGATCTCCTCATAATAACGACTGGCAACGCAACACACGAAAGAGCGTTCAATCAATTCATTGTCTCCAAAAATATAGAGATACCTACCGTCTATGGGTGGGTTGAGGCATATGGGGTTGGCGGCCACGCAGTGGCCGTCCAGCCAAACCAAAACGGATGCCTTGATTGTATTTACATCGATAAATCGACCAATGAAGCGGGGCTCCACCCTTACACCAACTATATTGAGCAAGGCCAAAATGTGATCAGCAACCATGCTGGGTGCGGAACAGATTATCTTTCCTATTCAAACATCGATGCTACGCAGACGGCAGCAATTGTAGCAAAGCTAGCACTAAGAACCCTTACCAAAGAAATCAATGAATCTGTATCAGTTTCATGGAAAGGTTCGGAAGACCTTGCACATTCCCACGACATTGAACTTGCACACCGTTTCCACCGATCAAGAAACGTGCTCAACGAAATCCCAGTAGCCCATGAAGGATGTAATGTCTGCTCCTAACAAACTCAAGATCACGATAAATGATGGAGACGGATTAAGCGTGAACATCGCACCCAAAGTCATGAAAACTTGGTGCCAATACCGACAAATCGACAAGAAAAGCCCAGAAGCCTGTGGTGTACTAATCGGTGGTTATAACGACAAAGTTAATGAAATCTATTTGGAGGCGTGCACAACTCCAAAAAAAGAGGATGAGAGAAAAAGAACCCGCTTCAAACTGAAAGCATTGTCACACCAGAAGGAAGTCAATGTCGCTCATAAGCACTCCAACGGGGAACGGTTTTACATAGGAACATGGCATACACATCCCGAAAATAATCCTACGCCATCTAGTACCGATCTGCGCGACTGGGAAAAATGCATAAAGCGAAACCCTCAAATTCAACTATTCATTTTTTCTATAGTTGGAATAGATACCATTGCCATATATCCATATAGGCAAAAAACTCAGGAACTTAATAAATGTTAAAAATACTCAATCAAATCATTCGGGTATGGGAACGAATCAAAGGCGATATCCCAACCCGTATTGCGCTCAGCTTAATAGGTTTCGGCGTTACCCTACTCAGTGGAGGCAGAATTGGCTACTTGACGTCTCTTTCTTACTCGAATACCGAGGGAGCCACGATAACGCTGAATCTGAACATTGGCGATATATACATAGCAGTGGCATCACTTGGCGGATTATTGATTTTTGTCGGTTTAATCATGTCAATAAGACGGTTTCGCATACTGGAGGAATCCGGAAGTCTCAAAGATACTGCACTGATTTTTTTCCCGGGTTTTCAAAATATGAACAACCAAATTCCAATTGATGAACTCCCGAAAAACATCAAGTCCAAGACCATCAATATTAATTTTGACAAAATGGACTCATACAATCCCAAGACAATTATATCCAAATATCATTTTAATGCTGACACAATTAAACAGAGGATCTATCATTCGGGAACCAAGACTGTCTATCTAGCCGCTCTCGGCTCAGTTCCCTACCTCTATCTGACAGGGACGATGTTCAGAAATGGACACCTGCATCTCCAGATATTAGAGCATGATCGCAATGAAGACATGTGGCACCTACTCG
This sequence comes from Verrucomicrobiota bacterium, assembly GCA_024279685.1. Lineage (GTDB taxonomy): Bacteria > Verrucomicrobiota > Kiritimatiellia > Kiritimatiellales > Pontiellaceae > Pontiella. Next base: position 4,982 of record JAJRRI010000130.1, read on the forward strand.
ATATCGTTGGAATGCCAAAGTCACTTTCTTATCAGTACGCCGATAAAACTGATCAGAATGAAATAATTCAGGTTATGGAAAACTCCCAGTCGGAAGATATCGGTGTTGCCATTTCATTTACAAACATTATCCGTCCAAGTGAACTACCAGAAATAATCAGAGATCGAACCATATCCATTGGACTCAACTCAAAATTTGAATTTGACGCTCTTCCTTGTAAATCAGAGCAAGATAAGATCGTAAATGAGATAGATCATTTCTTGACTAGCATCTTCAAATGCACCTCGCGAGTTCATTTATTCATCTGTGCTCAAGCCTCGTTCGTAATAAATCTTGGTAGATTATATCAGGATGGGATGATGGGCAGTATCATCATCCACAACTATGATCCATCATCTAAATCATACAACTGGGCGATCCGCTTTGACGGCTCGTCACTTACACTAGAAAAGGAATAAAATCATGATTAAAGGAATTGGAAAACTACTTAAAGCCGGAGTGAAACTGGGGAAGCCGTATGCGCTGAAGGCGGCGGAAGAAGCGATTGAGAATGCGGTGCCGGGCGGAGATCTGGGACTGGATATTAGCAAGGCAGTGCTATCAAAGTTGATTGGTAACGATTCGCCGGAGGCGGTGACGGCGAGGATCAAAAACCTTTCGGATGAAGACTACAATAAACTGGCGGAGCTGCTGGTGGATGTTTTGACGCTGGCGGAAGTCTCAGCGCAGGTGCAGATGGATGGCAATATTACCGATGAAGAAACCAAGGCGGTTTTTGAGTCGATCGATGAGCTGCGGTTGGAGGCCGAAGCGGTGCTTTCGGCGTTTTGATCTGAATCACGGAAGACACAGAAATATTTGATCCACAGATTTCGCAGATATGCACTGATTTAGAGCATCCTGTTTCGATTTCTGCCGCGTGCAGATAAAATTATTTTCTTTCTTCATGCTCTCTGTAGCGGATAAACCCCGACCTCCATAAAATATAGTATATTATATATTTATCCCTATTTTAATCCTTACTACCCAAATTTTATATCATATACTATATGGTAAATAGTGCTTTTCTCATGGTGAAGTTGATCGTAAATACGGCTAATTTGCTTCCCGCTGTTCGGCGCTTTCGGCGATAGCATCCTACCCCCAAAACATCCTGTCCATCCTGTTTAATCCCGTCTAAAACCTTCGTGTCCTTCGTGGCTTCGTGGTAAACACTCCAGATTCACGGAGATTTTAATGAAACAGGAAAATAGACTCGTTATTGAATACTGCTCCAAGTGCAAATTTATGATGCGCTCGGCATGGATTGCGCAGGAGTTATTGCAAACCTTCGAAGGCGATCTGGACGAGGCAGCACTGCGGCCGAGTTTGGCGCC
>JAJRRI010000131.1 GCA_024279685.1 Verrucomicrobiota bacterium
CGCGTCGAGCGAGTCGAGTCGGTGGTTTGTGGAATTGCACCAGGCGGGGATATCGGCGGCAAAGCCGGGATCAGTGGACGTGATCGCCACGGCCTCGCCCATTTTAATGGAGTCGATGGCGGTCTTCAATTTCATGATCGGACCGGGGCATTGAAGCCCGCAGGCATCGACGTTAAGCACCGGGGGTAAAATAGGAAGCGGTTCTTTTGAAACCTTTTCATCGGTATGGTTCGTCGCGGGTTCGGATTCCGGACCCAGCTTGACCGAATGGTTGTGGAGGGCCATCCGATAACTCTTGTATCCTCCGCTCAGATTGCGACAGGTGATGCCGTGTTGCTCCAGAATTCGACAGGCGAGGTAGCCGCGTAGGCCGACCTGACAGAAGGCGATATATTCCTTCTCTTTCGAAAATTGAGCGAGGTTTTCGCGAAGTGTGGGCAGGGGTATATTTTTTGCCCCCCGGATCGTGCCCATAGCCACCTCGTCTTCGTTGCGGACATCAATCAGCACCTGATGGGGCGCTGGATTTTGTGCCGTTTCGGCATGCACGATTTTACTTGCGCCGGTAAAGACGTTGTGAGCCACGAAGCCCGCAAAGTTAATGACATCTTTGGCCGATCCATACGGCGGGGCATAGCAGAGCTCCAGTTCGGAGAGGTCTTCGACGGTGAGGCCATGCCGCACGGCCGTCGCAATCACGTCGATGCGTTTATCGACCCCGTCGGCTCCGACCGCTTGCGCGCCGAGCACCTTGCCTGTCGTTGGATTGAAGAGGAGTTTGAGGCTGATCGGGTGAGCCCCCGGATAGTAGCCCGCGTGACTGCTGGGGTGGACATAAATTTTTTCGTAGGCGGTACCGGTGCGCTTGGCCATCTTTTCACTTAAGCCGGTCATCGCAAACGCCAAATTAAAGACCTTGCAGATAGAGGTGCCTTGCGTATTTTTATAGACGCTCTTGCGTCCCCAAATATTATCCATGGCAATACGAGCCTGCCGATTGGCCGGTCCGGCGAGGGGGATTAGCGCGGGTTGGCCCGTCACAAAATCGATAATCTCTACCGCATCGCCGACGGCATAGATGCTCGCGTCGGACGTTTTCATGGTTTCATCCACCTTGATGCCGCCGGTTGTTCCGATTTCTAGGCCGGCGTCGATCGCCAGCTTAGTTTCAGGTTTAACACCGATGGCCAGAAGGGCGAGATCCACGGTCAGGCTCTTTCCGTCGCTCAGGATCAGTGTGATTCCTCCGTCGGCCTCTTGGAATTCGGTCACGGAAGTTTCCAGCCGCAGGTCGACGCCGAATAGGCGCAGTTCCTGATGCAGCGGGGTGGTCATTTCGGGGTCGGCCGGGCCCATCACCTGGGGGGCTAGTTCGATCAGTGTGGTTTCGATATTACGTTCCCGCAGCGCTTCGGTCGCCTCAAGACCGATGAATCCCCCGCCCACGACGGGCGCACTCTTCTTGCCGTCGAGGCGCTCGATGATTTGGTCCATGTCCTGCAGATTGCGCAGAGTGAGAACATGCTCGTTTTCAATGCCGGGAATGGGCGGGCGTATGGGGGAGGCACCGGGGCTGAGAATTAAATGATCATACAACTCCGTGTATTCCTCGCCGGTCCGTAGATTTTTCGCCACCACCTCTTTCTTTTCACGGTCGAGCGAGATGATTTCCGTTCGGGTACGGATGCCGATGTTATATTTCCGTTGCATGACTTCCGGGGTGGTCACGAGCAGGCTGTCGCGCTCGGGAATGGTTCCGCCCATGTGGTAGGGCAGGCCGCAGTTAGCGAATGAGATGTCCGGCCCACGCTCAAACATAATGATTTCCGCGTTTTCGTCCAGTCGCCGTGCCCGTGCCGCTGAACTTGCGCCACCGGCCACGCCGCCAATAATGAGTAATTTTTTTGTTCTCATGATGTGTTCCCTTTTAGAGATTAATTTTAAACCAAACTTGGGGCGTTTTCTTGGAAGTAAAGAAATTTACGTAAATGCAGATGCATGCAATCGAACAACTTGAGAAAATCACGATTAGAGAGACTGCAATATTTCTGCGTACCGTCTTTGCGGATCGAACCCAACTTTTGTTGGCATAGAATTTTTAGCTGCTGCGACATCATCGATTGGCTACAATTGAGCTCCTCATAGAGCTCGGTGATGGTTTTTTCGCCATCGGCCAAGACCTCGATCACGCCCAGTCGGATGGGGTGAGCCATCGCTTTTAAAACCTCCGCTGCAAGATCGCGCTCTTCCTGAACCATAACTGTCCTCCAATTACTAATAGGGTAAAATTACAATATTATAATATTAAGTCAACCGAAAAAGAGACGGATCCTATACGTTAGGGCGCTCTTTTTATTCGATCGGCGTTTTTTGATAATGATTTAGGCGGACGGCTCCCTCTTCGGGGAAGTGTCGGCGGGTAGTTAAAAGGGACCCCCTTGAGGCGTAATTAGGCTGCTATTTTCCGATTTCTTAAACCGAAAGCATAAAGGCGGAAAATATGAGCAATACCCTGAAGGTGAGTATGATTGAAACGAGAAGAGAGGGGGCTAAAAAAGGGCGTAGCTTTTCATCGTGTAGTTCCTTTGGTTTGGTGGACTTTATTCGGAAAATAGATTTATCCTAATTCCCGACCATTGGAATTTCACTTACAACTTGAATTCACGTTTCTTTAGCCAGCTTCATCTCTTGCATAAAGCGGGCGCGATCGCGGGCATCGATCGATTTGCGACGGATCTTATCGCCTGAGGAAAAGGCCATCAGCCATTTGCTATTGCTCAGTTCCATGGCAATGAGTAACTTCTTTTCGCTATGC
>JAJRRI010000132.1 GCA_024279685.1 Verrucomicrobiota bacterium
ACCGCCGTTTCTATCCCATGACAGGGTTCGCCTCGATATTGGGTATTGGAATCGGGGTATCCGCCCCGACTTATCAAGAGATATATGGCGGCGCATGGGATCACCACGCTCGCTCGGTGGAGCCTTAACTACCACATGTAGGATGGTGGTGAGTCAACCGGATAGGCATGGTTCAGTGACCCGTTCGGCATCAAAAAGTTTTTCAAACCGCTCGAGGGTGCTTTTGGATACGGGGCGCACCGCATCCACGAACCCCGTGTGCGTGAACCACTGAAACAGAGGGCTGTCGGCCATGCGTTGCGAAAGTTCGCGAAATGAAAGACCGGTGATGGCCAGCAGGATATTATGGCGCGGAAGTGGTCGGGGTAACATCGGCTTTTTATACGAGTCAATCTGAGCCGTAATGATCCGATTCTCCAGACCCGTGAAGGTCAGTATCCGATCCATTTCGATCAGGGTTTCGCGAAAATCCCGATAATCTTTTGCGCCGAAAACGCAAGGAAGTGCTGGACGAAACTCGGGCTGGAAGTTGATAATACTCATGTGCTTTACCTCTCTTTGCTTCAGTAACAAAAAGTATAAAGCATCTCTTTCCGGCAAGAGAGGCAAAAAGGCCTCTCTTGTTCGGAAACTTCCTGCGATTCAACCCTGCAAACAGGGCGGTCGCTCAACCGGGACAGGCTCTAAGGTACGGCCTTATTCACCTTGATGCGATAAAAGAAATTGGTTCCAGTCGAATCATTATATTCCAGCCACCCAGCGGTTCCTTCCCAATTATTCGTTAGTACCTGCCATGAAGCTTCGAGCAAGTCGCCCTTGGATTCTACCGAATAGAGCCGCCCGAGCGCACTTTCAAACGCTACACCCTGCCCCGAAGAAGGAAGGGAGGCCTTAAAGTTCGAACCAGCATCTTGCGGATCGGTTCCTGCAATATATTCATCGCGGTTGATCAACGAATCGCCGTCTGCATTCAGGAGTGCATCCTGTGGATCCAAAGAATTGAATCCATAGGTATTTTCCCAATCGTTGGGCATTCCATCTTCATCCGCATCAATGGCCAGCGAGACGGCGAAGTTATTAAACGCGCCCCGCTGATAGAGGCTTACCCCTTCGGGGTATAGCACTTGATTCGTCGAACCTCCGTTCAAAGCCTCCAACAGGAGGGGTTCGCCATTTGGGGTTCCTGTTGACTGCACCAACAGGTTGGCCATGAGAATGTCATCACTACTTCCAAGAACCTGCAGATACCCTCCAGACCCCGGAAAAATAACATCCCGCATGCCCCCCGAAGAATAGAGCGCAATATTCCGACCGTTCCGAAGGATCAGACCGGGGCTTATGCCCTCGCGCTTAAGGCTTAGAAAAACAATATTCTGCCCGTCGACCACCTCGATATTCGTATCGCAGGGGTCTCCCCCCCAAAGTTGGAAGCTTTTAGTTGCTTCAAAATTCACCCCGTAGAACCACATGGGCTCGCGGGTTCCTTCGATATACAATGCTCGGTATCCCGAATGCGCCCGATTAAACAGCCCTTCATTCGTCAGGAAGTAGATACGCCCGCCTCCATTCCCTGTCACTTTCATATCATAATGCGGGTTCGTTGGTCGATTGATCCAGAGCGCACGGAAATTAATCCCATAGAAACAGGAATCCCGCCCGACCCGCCAGTGTATCGTGTTAAAACGGTCATAGGGTGGCGCCGTACCTGCCGGCGAAGAGCCACCGGTCGTTCTCGACCGAAGAGTCATGAAACCAATAAAAGTAGTCGCTGAAGCATCATCCACGGTGTCCAAAAAGTCCACCATGCCCGTGGTCGGTTGCCAACTGTCATGATAAGCAAGAATCGTCTTTTCACGACCCACTCCAAATAAGATCGTATTGGACTTTAGCGTCACCGTATCGCTAATTTCGAACCTACCCCGCGGAATAAACACGCGCCCGATCCCATTGGTTTCCGCGGCATCAATAGCCGCCTGAATGGCTGCTCGATCATCCAATCCATCGTTTGGGATTGCATTGTAGGGCGGTTGAGAAACATTGATCGTTCCATCATTTTGTCCTTCATAGAGAGGAAGATCGGCATAGACGTGCCGAGAAATTAAATCTACAGGTGGAGCGGAAGAGTCGGATACAATCTCTACGGTAGGTTCTGGAACCTGATCGATTACACCATTGCGCATATTAAATACTCTGAATAGAGAGTCGCCACTCTCATACGGCGGGTCACCGGCGGGATTAGTTTGATCTGTGTACGCGTATTCTCGGATACGCTTCCAGGTGCCGGTCGCCGAGTGGGTGCCCGTTGGGCTTTGAATCACTTGATCTGAACCCGTTACATATACGTTCCGGAGGTATAGGTTTTTCCCGTTTGAATTATCCAGCACCACGCCATTGCTCCCCACTTCTATCACGCCATCGATTAAGCTCAGCGAGCCCACAACGTTCGCCCAATTAACCGAGGTGCTGGTGAATACCGGGCCGGCGGCCTTCACGATATGGAAGCCCGCTAGCGTGGTCGGCACAAAATCCTCCACCACAAGGGAAGATTCCGTCTGGTTGAACAGGCGAATGCCTGAGAGCATCGTTCCGCCCATGCTTTCTCGGATAATGATTCCAAACCGCCCGCCTTCCACCTCGATATTCATTCCGCCGGCATCGCGACCCGGTAGCCCCCAGATCCCCGCATAGGCTCCCGTTGCATCAATACGAACATCCTCCACCGTGGCACTTTGCGCGGCCGGATAGTAAAAGCCGATCGCCCCGGGGTTTCCATTGCAATCAAAATCAATTCCCCGCAAATCATCTATAAATAGATTATTGGCCGCATCCACGAAGTTTGGAGGCTCCGCCATGGGATTCGAAGGCGCGATGGGCGAAGTTGCACTTGAATTTTGGGCTTTAAAATTCCGAATAGACATCATCGGGCGAGGGCTGTTCGCATTCGTAAATCCCACCGCGTTAGCGGCCAGTTTTAGCACGGGGCGATTCGACGAAAGGGCGGACCCCCACACGGCATGGCAAAAATCTTTGTCAGGATTTTCTGCTTTGTTACTCCAGGGATTCCATAGTTGCCAACGGTAGCATTTGAGCGTGTCGGAGATTAGGTAGGTTCCCGAGGGGAAAAAAACAGTCTTCTGCTGGGCATAGGCATCGTCGATCGCCTGTTGAATCCCTGCGGTGGAATCCCCCGTGCCGTCGCTACGCACCCCCGGGTAATCCGTCACAACAACATATCCGAGTGCAGCGAGATCAACCCATGGAGGCTGCCCCGAGGAGGACTCGGCCCACACCGTGGTTTTACCTGGATTAATCGTATTAAAATTCGCATAAAGAATGCTCGATCCATTAGTCCAGCTCTGATCGAAAGCACCGAGCGTACTTTGACCGTTGGCCCACGTAATGGAATTGCTCGCAACATATCCATCCAACAGGCTCAGGCGATCCCCTGCCATGCGGAGGGTTCCGGCCTCGATATTCAGGACATCATCGCCACCAATATCCAGCGCCCCGTCCCCGTTTTCACCAAGATCAAGGACTCCCCCCAACAAATCTACCCGGGCATTGATGGCAGCACCTGTAGCATTAATTTCAAGCGTGCTAAGAGAGGCCGTTCCTCCCGTTAGCTCAAAGCTTCCATTTCCTGCCGCCCCAACCACTAAGGCACCACTTGAAACGGTCAACGATCCGCCACTCATCGTGACGGTACCACTCGAGTTGGCGTTGTGTCCAATTCTGACGATAGTGCCAAAGCTTAGCGCCCCTCCCGTTATATCGAGTGTTCCGGTTCCGTTGTAGCCGATCGAACTCGCACCAGAAAACGAGGCCGAACCACTCTGGATGGCCACATTTCCAAAAGATCCTCCAGCGAGTCCCGCTCTCAGGAATCCGCTTGAAACAATCGTCCCGCCATTAACCGATAGATTCCCTATTGTCCCAGCAGCCCAGGTTCCCAGTTGAATATTACCTATATTCAACGTGCCTCCGGAGATCACATCCAACGCACTCGTGCCCACGTGACCACCAAGCAGGTCGCCTACGGTGGTGGTGGAGTCAAGAACCGTGGTTCCAGAGATCGCCGTCAGTCGCGCAGTATCCGCCGACGTCGGCAAGGCATCCCCCGCCCAGTTGACGGGATTCGCCCACGTTCCATCGCCGCTTCCATTATCAAACTCCACGGTCACGGCGGAGGCCGAACCAACTAGAGCCATCAATAAAGCGAACACCATATTTTGTTTAAGCCTACTCATTTTTTCTCCTAATCGTACTTGTACCTTCATCATTCGCCCTTCCTTTAACTCGTGCAATGCAAGCCAATGTAGGTTCTACCGGTATAAAAACACTGCCTTTCTCTGTTAAAAAAAAGGCAGTGCACGGTACTGAATCCGCAGCTTTTTTAGATCATGAAGCGACGTACGCCAATCAAACCCATTCCCGCGACGGCAATCAGCCCCAGCGTACCTGGCTCAGGAATCACCGTAGCCCATACCGTGGTCTGCCCCGCATTGATGTCGTTGTAATCCGCATACAAAACACTGGCTCCATTCGTCCAGCTTACATCATAGACTCCTAACATACTCTGGCCATTGGCCCACGTAATGGAATTGGCCGCAACATATCCATCCAACAGGCTCAGGCGATCCCCTGCCATACGCAGCGTTCCGGCCTCGATATTCAGGACATCGTCGCCAGCAATTTCCAGCGCCCAGTTCCCATCAGCACCAAGATCAAGGACTCCTCCCAATAAATCGACTTGGGCATTGATCGCGGCAGCTGTAGGATTAATTTGGAGAACACTAAGAGAGGCCGTTCCTCCCGTTAGCGCAAAGCTTCCATTTCCTGCCACCCCAACCACTGTGGCACCACTTGGAACGGTCAACGATCCGCCACTCATCGTGACGGTACCACTCGAGTTGGCGTTTTGTCCAATTCTTAAGACATTACCAAAACTTAGCGCCCCTCCCGTTATGTCGAGTGTTCCGGTTCCGTTGAAGCCGATCGAACTCGCACCAGAAAACGAGGCCGAACCACTCTGGACGGCCACATTTCCGAAGGATCCTCCACCGAGTCCCGTTCTCAGGAATCCACTTGAAACAATCGATCCGCCATTAACCGATAGATTCCCTATTGTCCCAGTAGCCCAGGCTCCCAGTTGAATATTACCTGTATTCAATACGCCCCCGGAGACCACATCCAACGTACTCGTGCCCACGTGACCAGCAAACACGGAGCCTACGGTGGTGGTGGAGCCAAGAACCGTGGTTCCGAAAACTGCCGTCAGTCGCGCAGTATCCGCCGACGTCGGCAAGGCATCCCCCGCCCAGTTGACGGGATTCGCCCACGTTCCATCGCCACTATCATTGTCAAAGTTAATGTTTGCGCCCATGGCTGAGAGTTGAACTCCCAGCGCAAGAGAGCCCATCAGACCTATTTTCTTCATCTTCATTTTATTTCTCCTTGTGATGTTTGATTAAACCGGAGCGAATTCCGAATGAATTCGCCCCCTCCTTCTTTTCGGTCTATTCGATGATCAACCGAATAAATTCAGTCGACTTTCCGGCCGTATCAAAACGATTGGTGACGGATTCGAAGTCGGCATCCAGCGGTCCAACGCCCACTTCGACATAATCCCCACTATTCGTCCAACTCCCACTATTTAAGATGTCCCTCTGTTCCAGTGAATAAGTGAGTCCGTTATCGGCTGTTGTGCGGCGGGCATGAACAAATTCAAACCAGTTAGTTCCTCCGCTCGTTCCCGTCGAGTTCGCAGAAACATAGCCTATATCGGCGCTATTGGTCGGATCGCCGCCC
>JAJRRI010000133.1 GCA_024279685.1 Verrucomicrobiota bacterium
CTCGACCCGATCCGTACCCTTCACTTGCTGATGCAACCGACCGACCCAAAGTAAAATATGTTTATCTTCCGCTAGCCCCAATTGTTTTCGTAGCACCCTCTTGGTCTCGGGAGTCCCAATCGTGAAGCGAGCATAATCGACCCCATTAGGCACATAATGAATTTGAGAGGGAGGATAACCATCCTTCACCCACGATTCGATCGTATGGAGTGAAATGCCCACCAGCGCCTTGGTCGTCGCTTTAACCATCACTCCACCGAGTCTATTTTTATTCGTTCGGTCCTCCGTAATGGGCAAATGCGCGTGCATGACAACGGGGGTCTTTATTAGAAAAAAAACAAGCCGAGGCCATAAAATCCCGTCATGGGAATGGATAATATTTGGCGCTATCTTAAGGATGGCCTTGCGGAGTATTTTAACGCCTCTAAAGGCTTCACTGGAAGATTTCAATTTGAGGCATACTACCTTTTCTCCCAATGTACGCGAGACGGAAGCAGGCTCGCCGTAGAGGAAAAGTAACCACACATCCAGCCCCGTAGATCGTTGTTCACGCACCAGCGCCTCGGCCACACTGAGCGAGCCTCCGATATCAGGGTCATCGCGTTGGCATATATGTAAAATTCTCATGGCAGTTAGGATAACGAAGTTTGGGGTGGGTTTGGGCGGGCCGTGAAATCATCCTTACTCCAGCGGGTTAGCTGTCTAAAGCGTTTCATAAAATCGGCATATCCCTCGCGGTGATTTTTGCTGAGAGGGTGCCTAAGGGGTCGAAGGCTTTGCCAGAAAAGCTCCTTAACGAGCATTTCAAAAATCCCGGCTCGTTCGCTCAGAGCAAGCCCCTTGCACTTCAAGAGTCTAAACTTTGTATATAATCCGCTCGTCGGATAGAAAAAGGGTTTGGCCTGCTGCATGGCAATGGTCAGACTTCCGGCCCATTCTCCGACAAAACAGAGCGGAAGTTTTAGGTAGGCAATGTTCCGATAAAGGCATGCTTCAACGCATAGATCCCAATCGGCCGTAATCGTCTGGCTATCACAGCCCCCTATGTCCCGATAGAAATTCCGCGTATATAAAACCGCAGAAGGATAGGGTTCGTACGGAAGATTCCATACGTCCTTCCGATATCCGGGAGCACGGTGCTCAACCACCGGCTCCGTGGTGATCGGCTTAAAAAGCGCGGGAGGTTCTTTCCCAAAAGGAAACTTGGATACATCCACCACCACATAGGTATCATCGTCTACCCATGGAACCGTGTGATTTAAAAAATCGGGATGGATTAGATCATCATCGCAAATCGGTTTAATTACATCGTATTGGCACAATTTTAGACACCGATTCATATTCCCCGAAAAGCCCGTGTTGTCCTCCGATCGAAAAATTTTCACGCGCGGGTCATCCATCGATTTAAGTGCCTCCGTCGCAAAAAATTCACCGCCATTGTCTGAAACAACGATTTCGAAGTTCGGGTAATTTTGCATTAGAGCGACTTCGCACGTTCGCTTAAGCACGTCACATCGCTCGGCGGAGGTGAGATAAGTAATGATATATATAGATACGGGCGGACGATTTTCCATTGCGATGATCCTATAACGATGCGGCTTCGTGAACGACTTCTACTAAACGGTCCTTCCACGATTTCATGGAAAAATCCTCCGCCTGCCGAAGAGCCCCTTTCGCCAATATATTGCGTTGCTTTCGATTCCCTAGTAACTCAATTAATGTAGCCGCCAGCGTCGCCGCATCACGAACCGGAATCGTAATCCCGCATTCATCCTCAAAATCAATCCCACTCTCGCGGGTAGCCATTACGGGGCATCCCGAGGCCATGGCCTCAAGGACTACCCCCGCCTGCCCTTCGGAGAGCGAGGGAAGAACAAATACATCGGCCTGATTAAACTCAGCGTGCATTTGGTCCATCGGCAGCGTCCCTAAACAGTTAATTTCAGTGCCGTTAGGCATCCAGTTGATTTCACTCTGATTTACCCCCGCTGCTCGAACATCGAGTTTAAATCCAGCTTCTCGGACCCGCTTGGCGGCATAGGCCAAATAGTGCAATCCCTTGCGTAGCGGCTCGCGCCCCGCAAAAAGAATTCGACCCACTTCGGGGGTTGAATTAATCGATTCCTTCACGTTTAGGCTGCTTCCGTAGGGAATTATTCTAATTTTATTACGATATTCAGGTGTAAACTCACCCACTCCTTCTGCCACCCATGTTGACGGGCACAGCAACAAATCAGCCAGCTCGAACGCCTGCCGCGAGTGTTCGTTCTCGCGTTCGATCGAATCAGATATGGCCGTTCCGTGTATGCTCGATTCCTCCGCTGAAACAATGCGGTTGGTGGCCGGATGCACAAATACATCCACCACGATTTTAGCCCCTTGTGTTTTGGCCCACGCGAGGAATTTTAAATCTTCTCCATACATGCTGTAAACGACGTTTGCCCCCTGCAACCCCCAACGGCGATAGTCTGCATCGATCCCCTGCTTAGATAAGGAAGGTCCCCATTCGCGGTCCGATGAAAAAATCTTCTGCGGCGGAACCTCCCTCGGTATCCGAGAAGCAAGCGCCCGAGTCGAGGCGTGCCGAATCCCCAGCTTATCTAGCCCTTTCGCAATGCGCCCCAATCGGCTATAGGCACAAGAATCCGTATACAATGCCGTCAGCATATTCGCTTCTTCAAATAAACGGGGAATGGCATAGCGATGCCTCGCCCCTCGCTGACAGACTAGTACTTTAGTGTTTGCCTTATTATTTATCATTTAATTGGTATTTATTTGTACTTTAATTTTAAGTTTTCACGCGTCCCCACCAAAGAACAGGGAATCCCAGAGCAAAAAAGTAGACCCACGAAGCAACCAATATAGTATGTGTTGCATGGGTGATGGCGTGCATGGCTGTACTCAGTAAATAGACATAAAGTAACTGCCCTAAAAAACTCCCGATTATGGCCTGACGATAAAGAATTCCCATCATAGCGCCAATCAATAAAAACTTTATAAAACCGAACCAGCCAAAAGAACCAAATGCATCACAATAGCCCGTAATCGTACTTCCAACCGCAAAAGTGTGTCCATATTTTTCACGTGCAAGGCCGATATAATCGATCAGCGGCATCATTAGAGCCTGCTTTGTACTCCGACCAATGATTTGTGCGGGAACATAGTTGGATACCAGACCGTTCCAATGGATTAATCCATAATCAAATTTTCCAACATCAGCATATACTTTTCGATAAAAAATATAATTATCGAACTCCCCGCCTGACTTCTCCATTACTTTCTTTGAACTGCTTGTATAATCTATTTTTGCGGCTTCTGACAGGCGTTGGCTTAAAGATACTTCCGTGTTCCGCATGATGGCACGATACGTACCAATGGCATTCACTAGCATTAGCCCAAAGACCAGCCCAACGACTAATAAACCGCGGGGAATAATTACACGCCGAGTAAACCACAGCCCAACGAGGACATACGCGGCTAAGTTCATCATTCCTGCTCGCCGACCTTGAACTAATGCCGTATTGAGCGCCATTAAAAGCCCCGGAACAACAAAGGGTAAAAGCTTAGGGGCAACCCATTTTTTACCGTCAAGGTAGAGCAACCATACCACAATGAAGCCGATTTTTCCGATGCTCGCTAAAAAGAGGTATTTAACCGCGGCACCTGTCCACTGGGTTTGTGCCAGCATCTCTTCGGGCAAAGAGAGCAACTTCATCTGGAAATAATAGCCTAAGCAACACAATGCAGCTCCTGCCAAAAATAACTTATCGGTATAAAATAAAGTCCCGAGCCAGCCGGGCATGCCAGATTCTTTTTTGACAGCCAGCTCATAGCCCACCCACAAGGCTATCGTACAAAGTGCAGCAAAAAATAGCCCTCCGGCATACGCCCCCGGAGGATACTCTGCGATATTGAGATAGCCGCCAATGGCCTGTGGAAAAAACCAGCCTAGAGCTATCGCTCCCGCCCAAAACGGAAACTCATAGATTCGATTCTTTCCGAATAGAAAAGAAAGTATCATGGCGGCATTCACCGCCCCATATGATATGAGCGCAATTAAATTCAACTATACCACTCTATCCTAGCATCAGGTTTGTCAGTAACCTATGGCGCCCTATCGAGCTGATCATCACAGCTATTTATGCCTGAAAGATCTATCGGAGCCCGTTTGAATCCAACTCGCTCCGTTGAACTCCTGCAACCTGATTCGATATTCATGACCGCTCGTCAACTGATCAATTAGTAAGGTATTCAAGCTTTCGAGCCCATTTATAATCCGAAATTCCCCCGTGTTACGATTTAATACTTCCGCTCGTAAAGGGTTTCCGCTTTTTCCCAATAAAGGGTATTGATATGTCGTAGAAATCAGGATCACACCACCCTCCTCATAGATCACCGTAAATTGCTTTGTCTCGCCTCCTGCCGTTACAGTAATCGTGGCCGGTCCTGTTGGATTCGTTGCTGTAAATGATAATGTATCGCTGACCGACTCCCCAGAAATTACTCCACTCGTCTTCGCCAGTGCCAGCCATGAACTCGACTCCGTGGCCGTCCAACTGAGCGAAGCGGTACCTGAATTCCAAAGCGTAACCGAGCCACTTCTTTCTGAACCCGAAAGTTGTATTACCCGAACCGGAATTTCAAGGATTCCACCCGGGCGATCTCCAGCGTAGGAAAATGTATTATTACGTAGCGTGTAGGATGAGTTATTCCTAAAGGAAACGCTTTTCGTTCCAAAGTCGTTCCCAACAAATACCATGTTCCTCAGATTCACATCTGTGCTCATCCCAAAATCAGAATGGGAACTATTTCCATCAAATACCTGCATTCCAATGTGCGGAAATGATTCACAGTCAATCGAGATCGAAGTCATCGTACTGTTCAAAACAACATTGCCTCGCCAAACGCTGCCCAGCTGTGTTGTGTCATCATGAATACGCGGGTTCGATTTAAAGGAAAGCGTCACGAGAGAGAACCCTGTGCGCACGACGTCCGCTGTATTTCTAACCCAAAGGTTGAAATAGTTGGGTTCCCAAAGGTTAGGGGTGGAGTCCTCTACCCTTGTTGCAGACTCCGCGAGCGACCATTGCATAAACGCCGAGTTGAGTTCTTTCCCTATATTCCCATCAATGATCGCATCAGAAAACCCGCCATACAAGTTCACCGCTGACGTGGCGTTACGATACGGATCGCTTCCTCCCAATTCAGGGGGTGGAGGATTCGAACTTCTAGGCACACCGTCGAATACGTTATTATAAACCACGAGTCCACGACCGAAGTCACCAATCGCAATGATACTTGTTGCGTCTGGGATAACCCTCCAAGGCTCCATTAATCCAAATGAATTCCCTGATACAGATGAAATTGCCCTGCTTTGGCCCAGCCCACGGCCCGCTATAATCGTCGCGATGTCGCCTCTACCTACCGAGTAGAGGCCTGCCAGCGTTGTACTCAATGCCGTTGAGGTTATAACTGCTTCGCGGGTTGTCGTATATAACCCCTCAAACATGACTTGTTCCCCCCCCCTTGATTCACAGGTTGTTCATATACGCCAAAGTTGTCATCCCACCGAGGAACCATATCCGTGGTGGAGTTGTCTCCAATATAAACATTGCGAGGATTCTTTGCACTAACCCACCGCCCAGCACTCCACCCAGCTCCATCGCTCGTATCCGAGTCATCAAGTGAGGTGGCCGTAGAGTTAAACAAGGAGAGTCCGTCAATCCCGTTAACATAAAGCATGACGTTTTGGTCAAACACCCCACGAAAATCACACCCTTCGATCGAAATAGACGTAGCGTTTCCTAGTGACATCGGACGATAACCAATAATTTCGCAGTTAACGAATCGACCATCGGAAGTGTTTTCTGCACGTAGATTATCACTCACCGCCGTAGTAGAAATATCTTTTTGAGTCACTCGAACATTTTCCAATAGAAACCCTGAAGAACCGTCTATGGTAATGGTTCGTTGGTTTGGATTTTGATATCGACCCGCCGAAATGGTGATGTCCCGAAGCTCACCGCCGCTTAAATTTTGGTCAAGCAGGCCATTATAGGCCCCGGCGTTAATAAATTGCGGTGCCGTCGTTAGCGTTGTGAAATCCATTCCCGCCCCCATGATCCGCCGCCCACTACCCGGTCTCATCCGTGAACTAATATTAAATGTTCCCGCAGGAAAATAAAGCGTGTCTCCGGCTGACAAATTAGAAATCGCCGAGTTAATGGCCGCAATGTCGTCTAGGCCATCATTTGGAATGGCGCCGAAGTCCTCTACATTATACGTTGAACCCGCACTCCAATCGACCGAACTTTGAATGGTCAAATCTAGACTTTCCGCCCACCCATACTCTTGCCCATGCCCATTATGCGCCCACAAAGTGTACGTTCCATTAGGCCATCCTGCCGGAATTATAAAATCAGCTTTGTATGGATTCTGAGAGGTTGAACTTAACCATTCATCGCGTTCCACGCAGTACAGTTTCGTGGTTTCCCCACCCAACGAAAGATTACGCCCATAGATTGAAAAAGAATCCCCTACCGCCGCTTTACGGGGGCCGATCCACCACGCCTCTGTCTTGTTAATCGCCACCGGCTCTCCATAGCCATTTTCATTACGAGGCCACAGCAAATACATCGTATTGACCGGAAGAGTTTGGGGGAGAGTGATCGCGCACTGCTGTCCATCCAGACGTTGAATTAA
>JAJRRI010000134.1 GCA_024279685.1 Verrucomicrobiota bacterium
CATTTCCCGTCGGCCACCACGACCATCCGAAGCGTATCCCCCGCCGGACAGCCCTCACCCATGTAGTGGAATTTCTTGGCGAGTTTCGTGAAAAGTGCAACCTCCTTTTTAGACTCTATGATTTTGAATTGCAGAGGGTTACCCTTCAAAGAGGACTTCTTCGAGTGCCGATGTGGATTTGTTTTTGTATTCTTCATGTCAGCATTGCTCAAAGTGGCGGTAGACAGAAAGACCGTGGGGAATAGGCATGAAGTGGAGCTGCCGAGCGCGTTGGCGCGGAAGTATCCGGGAGCACCGTATGAGTGGAAATGGCAGTATGTTTTTCCGGCGGCGAAGTTTTCGGAAGATCCGCGTAGCGGGCGGGAACGGCGGCATCATTTACATGAGATTCGGGTTCAGCGGGCGGTTAAGCGAGCTGCGAACGACGCGGGGATGGCCACGCGGATTACGCCGCACACGCTACGGCATTGCTTTGCAACGCATCTGTTGGAGGCGGGGCAGGATATCCGTACGGTGCAGGAGCTATTGGGGCATTCGGATGTGAAGACGACGATGATTTATACGCAGGTATTGAATACGGGGCCGCTAGGGGTGGTGAGTCCATTGGATACGCTTTAAAACAGGAACATCTACCTATTGACTCTCCGGCGGTTTAGCGTATTTTTCCAAGCTCTGGAAACACAAAGGATTTGATTATGAGCAAGAAGAATAAACCCGCCGAAAAAGATCTACAGGAAGAGGTTGCCGAAGAGGCGCTTCCGGATACTGAAATCATCGAAGAAGCAATCGTTCCGGTGGTTGAAGAAGAAGAGGAGGAGGGACTGCGCGATCAGTTTGTGCGCCTTCAAGCTGACTTCGCAAATTTTCGTAATCGCACACAACGCGAGCGGATTGAACTGTATCAAAGGGCCAATGAAGATCTCCTGTTGGAAATCCTTCCGGTGTTGGATCACTATGAATTGGGATTGCAGAATGCGGAACAGCATGATGTTGATCCGGCGGTGTTGGATGGGTTCAAACTTGTTTTGGATCAGTTTCAGAATGTACTCAATAAATTCAACCTTAAGCCCATCGAAGCCGTGGGTGAAGTCTTTGATCCCCACCAGCATGAGGCGCTTACGCACATGCCGTCGGACGAATATCCAGCTGAGACCTGCTCGAATCAGGTTCGCCGGGGCTATATGTTTGGCGATAAGCTTCTCCGCGCCGCGCAAGTTGTTGTCTCTAGTGGCCCTGCCGAAGTAAAAGAAGGCGAGGAATAACCCATGGCGAATAAACGCGACTATTACGAAGTTCTAGGGGTCGAGAAAGGGGCTTCCGACGATCAAATCAAAAAGTCCTACCGCAAGGTAGCGATGAAATTCCATCCCGACCGCAATCCCGGCGACGCGGCGGCCGAAGAAAGTTTTAAAGAAGCATCCGAAGCCTACGAAGTGCTGGGCGATACCGATAAAAAAGCAAAGTATGATCAGTTTGGACATCAGGCTTTTGCACCGGGCGGTGGCGGATTTGGCGGCGGTTTCGGCGGCGGGTTCCACGATGCGGGCGATATTTTCGAGCAGGTTTTCGGCGGTGGTTTTAACATAAATGATCTGTTTGGAGGCGGCGGCGGACGCCGACGCAGTAATGGACCCGCGCGTGGTTCCGATCTGCGCTATGATCTGGATGTAGATTTTGAAGAGGCGGCCCTCGGTTCGCATCGCACAATCACGTTGCCCGTCAGCGATTCCTGTACCCGTTGCACCGGAAGCGGTGCGGAACCAGGCACCTCTAAAAGCACGTGTCCAACGTGCGGTGGACATGGGCAGGTGAATGCCGGAGGTGGATTTATTCAATTTTCACAGACCTGTCCCTCCTGCGGCGGCGCGGGCGAAATGATTACGAACCCTTGCTCCGAATGCAACGGTGCGGGGAGCATAAAGACCCGTCAAAAGCTTAAACTGCGGATTCCGGCGGGGGGTGAATCCGGCTCGCGCCAGCGCCTACCCGGCAAAGGCGAGGCTGGCGCACGCGGTGGACCGGCGGGGGATCTATTTATTGTCTTCCATGTCCGCGATCACGAACTTTTCAAGCGCAATGGTCTCGATGTCTACTGCGAGGGTCCCGTGCCTTTTCAAATTGCGATGCTTGGGGGCGAGCTCGAAGTGCCGACCTTGCATGGCGGCGCTAAGTTAAAAATTCCGGCGGGCACCGAAAGCGGGAAAATTTTCCGGCTCCGTGGCCAGGGCGTAATCGATGTCGCACACGGCGGCGGGAAGGGAAGCCAAAATGTGATGGTTAATATTGAGGTGCCCAGCCGTCTGTCTGGAAAAGAAAAGAAGGCGATGAAAGAGTTGTGCGATCAGCTACACGATAATCATTTTGAGTTGACCGCCAAAATGAACAAGACCGCGCAAAAATTCTACGACCGCAAGCGCCAGCTCGAGGCGGAGTAGTTTTCAAAAAGACGTTTCTGTTGTTCCTATACATTCGGTCTAATAAACCATGAGAATCAATTCGCTAGTTGATGCAGGAGAGTTGGAGCAGGAGAGGGTTACTCTTTCCTTGGAGGAGTCGCACCATCTTGCACGCGTACTCCGAGTTCGGGTTGGGCAGGAAATCACACTCTTCGATGGGCGAGGGAACGTGGCCGCAGGCGAGATTGAATCCGTCGGCAAGTCCGCCGTCGAAGTTTGTGTCTCGCAACGGTCGAAGATCCCGCTGCCCGCCGTACAGATTGATCTCATCCAATCGGTTCCAAAACTGGATCGGTGGGAATGGGTCATGCAGAAAGCGGTTGAACTGGGCGTTTCCAATATCCACCCTCTTTTAACGCAACACACCGAATTTAGGCCAAACCCGAAAAAACAGGACCGCTGGAAAAAAATTGTACTCAATGCCGCGCAGCAGTGCGAAGTCCGCTGGCTACCCAAGCTCCATTCCTTGGAAAAGATAAGCACCCTGTTGCCCCGACTTGGAGCGTACGATTTGGTGCTAATCGGCTCGCTCTATGAGGGCACTCAGCCGTTGCGTGATGTTCCAATGCGTGGAAAAAAAAAGGTCGCTTTGTTGATTGGTCCTGAGGGGGATTTCTCCCCAGAGGAAGTCGAGGCCGCTGTGGCGGCCGGTGCGATTCCGGTTTCGTTTGGTCATCGCATTCTACGAACCGAAACCGCCGCAATTTTTGGTTTAAGCGTCTTGGCCTATGAGCTACTCTAACTGCTTACTTTTTAACCGCAAATGGATGCGAAGACTATGAAGACTATCGTTGTTGCTTTGGCCAATCAGAAAGGCGGCGTGGGAAAAACCACGACCGCCATTAATTTTTCCGCCTGCCTCGCTGAAAAGCGTAAAAAAATACTCCTCGGCGATCTTGATCCACAAGCCAATGCTACGAGCGGACTGGGGTTGGAAAAGGGGGTGGGCCAGAGTATATATCCGGCGCTACTGGGCGAAGTTGCGGGGGCTAGCCTCATTAAAGAAACGGGGATCAAGAATCTTGATATCATCCCTTCGGAGCTAGATCTGGCGGGGGCAGAAATTGCTATTGCTCGGCGCGATGACTACCTGCATCGCCTTAAGGAAGCGATGGATCCAATTATTGAATCAGGGGTCTATGATTTTATTGTGATGGATTGTCCGCCGTCGCTTGGCATTCTGTTCATGAATGCGTTGAACATTGCCGACGAAGTTATTATCCCGCTTCAGTGCGAATATCTTGCTCTCGAAGGGCTCAGCGTAATGGTCGATATTGTCAGCCAGATCCGCGATGCAGGAAATCCCAAACTACATATCAGTGGCATCCTCATGACGATGTACAACGTCAGTACCAACCTATCCCAGCAAGTGGTGCAGGAAGTCGTAAAGCACTTTGGCGACCGAGTCTTCGAAACGCTCATTCCGCGCAACGTGCGCCTGAGTGAGGCTCCGAGTTACGGCAAATCGATCATTGAGTATGATCGACACTGTGTGGGTTCCGTCGCTTACCGCAATTTGGCCAAGGAATTCCTCAAGCGCCAAAAGAAACATGAAGTCGAATTGGATGCGGAAGCCCTGCCAACGGTCTCCGATGTGATTGCATCTTCTCCCGAAAATAACTTGCCCGATCCCAAGTAAATATCTACCTTCCTTGCCTTTTAGGAGGAATGGCTGAGTGGTTGAAGGCGCGCGATTCGAAATCGTGTGGGCAGCAATGTCTCGAGAGTTCGAATCTCTCTTCCTCCGCCAATTTTAAAAATGATGGGCCGCATGCGGTAACGCATGCGGCCTCTTTTTTTCGCGAACTATAAAAAGCGAAGGATTTCATCCATAACTTCGCCGAAATGGTGGGCGGGAAGGGCATGGCCGTCATTTTTAAAGATCCGTAGTTGGCTGTCGGGCAGCCGTTCGTGAAGCCATTCGGAAGCCGCAGCAGGAATAATCCGATCCTCCGCTCCGTGCAGAAGCAGAACTGGGAGATTGAGGGTCGGGGTTTTGGATCTAAGGTCTGTGGTACGGAGGTATTCAAGGCCGGAAATCAGGGTATTCAATGTAGATGGAGCATCGTGCTCCGTTCGTGAGGAACGAAGCAGGATGCTCTGTCTACTTTGCCGCTGCGGAAAATGAACGTTCTTGAAAAGCTCCGTTAACACAACTTCGGAGTTTCGCTTGAGTTGGAGCATCATGCGGCGCAGGGTTTTTTCGTAAGTTCCGCAGGGCTACCCTTCTTCCGCGCAAAATTTGGCGGTCGATGAAATCAACACTAACTTTTGGCATTGTTCGGGCAGGAGCTCCATGGCCAACAGTCCACCCATTGAGCCAGTAACGATATAATCGACCGGAGGGAGGCTTCGCTTGCTCAGCACGTGTGCACCGGTCAGTAGCTGGACTTCAAAGTGATCAGCCAGCCACTGGCCCATAGGCTCGATGGCTTCAATGCCGTGTGCCCATCCTGAAATGATTAATACCGACTTCATAAATTATCACCACGAAGCTTTCCCTGTTTACTTCATGCTCTTCCTTTTCTTCGTGGTTAAATATGAATGGCGGACTCAATGAGCTTGGCCGCGCGTTCGAGGTCGCCGATGGAGTGGGCGAGCGTGACGGAGAGGCGCAAGCGAGCCGTGCCCGTGGGGACGGTTGGGGGGCGAATGGCTGCGGCAATAAGGCCTTGTTCTCGGAGTTTTTGTGACATCTTGACGGCCCGTTCATTATCGCCAATTTTGATGGGGATAATTTGACTTTGGCTTTGCAGGGTATCGAGGCCCGCGGCATGGAGTAG
>JAJRRI010000135.1 GCA_024279685.1 Verrucomicrobiota bacterium
CTTATACTGGATGATTTGACCGCGTTCATCCGTGATGATAATCAGGTTTCCATCGGATCGGGTTCCGTAGAATCGGCCTGCATAAGCATATTCTATCATTTCTATGACTTCGCCCTGGAACGAATGAGACCGATCATTTTCTTTCCCCATCGCGAAATCTTCAACGACGAACAGCCGCGTCAAAATCAAGGAATTTACAAGAGGCCGACTTAAGCAAAAAATTTCACGGTAATGATCTTCTTTTTGGTGATTTCCAAATTCACGGCACCATTCGCGTCGAGCGTAAGGGGTTCGATTTCCAACTCCTCAAGATCGACCAAGCTCACTTTGCTCCATCCTTTATTTGTATCGGCGGGCAATGCGAAGTTAACGGCCTGACGCTCAACCGGAGAGAGCGCCTTAGGCGGAACCCTTCCACCGTTCAGAGAAATTTTGCCCCCCAGCGTTTCGCCGGTCGGGTTGAACAGACGAACCACCCAGTCCCCGCCCTCTTCACTCTGTTTAACCGCACTCACATGCAAAGATTCATTTTCCACTTCGAGGAAGGAATGCGTCTTCGACAACTTACCATCGGGCGACGCGCCAATTTGTGCAACCCGTACCTGGTGATTGAATCGCTCGGCACTCTGCCAAACTTTAGCCGTTTCAACCGTTCCTTGGTAGGGCATGAAGGCATATTTAAACGTATGCGTTCCAAGACACTGCGATCCGATGTCCTCTTTATAATTCGTTATGTCGATGTTGGTGATCCAAATCCGCAAGGGGAAGCACCGTAACATCGTGAGGCTGAGGGTCTGGTCATCGTCACCGTGCGGCTCATACGCTTTAAGGCCTTCGTTGAGCAACGCTACCCCTGCACTTCCATCTTCAATGGCTACGAAACGATCCATCGGATGTTCGGTTTGTAGATCCTCGTCATACTCACTCGGATCGGGGAGTTTTACATCCCGTTCCACCACATCAAATGGAATGGATGACTTCGTGCGGGTGGCCTCGACGTGGGTCGGGAAAGAGGTTTGAAGATAGTGGTCTCTTGAGTTGTTTTCGAGGGTTGTTTCAATTTCCACCCAAGGTTGCCCCTTGCGGAGCGAGACCCGGTTAATAATTTTACAGGGAACGCGCTGGGCACTGCGGGACTTTTCATCATCACTACGGCTCGCGGGAAGCTCCCAATCAATTTCAATCTTATAGGTCGTCACTAGATCACCGGCCAGCTCGCGAGAAACACGTGCTTTTTCACCCAGCGTGGTGAGTACTTCTTCGTAGGTCACCGCAGCATGCTCCCATGGGTTTCCAATTTCGGAGGTGTCGCGGAAATAACCCAGATCAGTCCAGCTGCGACCGGTCAGTTTATCCGTTACCGCGAGGGCTCCATTCGACTGAATTTTAACCGTCAGGAATTCATTTTCCATCCTATTTTCTTGCCCGATGAGGCTCCGTGTGAGCGTACGCTTCTTTTTTTCCACCGGCTTAACGAAGAAGGTTTTATATCCTGATCCGGGAAGGTCCGGCAATTCGGCGAAGAAATGATGACGTTTCATGTCCATCATATCGGCACAGTCGTTGGGATTTTGAATCATCGTCAGGTGGTCTTCCGATTCAATCGGTTGGATTTGAATTTCGTTGCCGGCATCATCCACCAACTCAAAATCCGCACCCCCAAGTTCTTTCGGAATATCGACCACTAATTTAGAAAGCTCCGTCCGCATCTGAGGCAGGGCGTTCCAAGCGACCACGGCGACATCGGACGGAGCGACGTCCGACAGGTCAATCGCCCCGGCAATATCAGCAAAAGCTTGTTCCATAACGCAGGTGCTAATTTCATTGGTTTGCCGATAGCGGAAGATCATATCCTTGGGCACGATATCCCGGCTACAACATCCAATAGAGTCGAGGCCATGGTTTTGTAAAAGCTGATTCCACGCTTGATCGAGGAAGCCCTGTGGATAGGCCGCGCCAGCCAGGGCGGCAAAACTAGCCATGGGTTCCGCATAGCTTTCTAAAAGCCGTTCGGTGCAATAGTTAATTTTTTTCACATCCATACGGGCGGAACTCACCCAGCCCAGCATCTCTGCGGAAGACCCTTTGGTATAGTAGTGGCGCATCTCGCCGGTGATTAACGGCAGATCCTTTGATGCCGACTCAACCACCCCCTTCTGGAAGTCGACAAACGTGCTGTGGAACACATCGGCCTCGCCTTCTAGGGCTTTGGCACAGTCTTTGATCATGCGGATTTCGCGAATATCGGGGCAAGAAGAGTCGTGGCCGGCCGACCAAAAGCGGTGCTTCGTCGACCATTCGCCATCCTGCTCTTCCATGGCCTGACGAGCCCGGGCGGGCACATTTTCTTCATGATAGTTAAATTCAGGACGAGCATAGCGCATATCAATTTGATTGAATTCGCCATCGGCCAGTCGAAAAGGACCGTTCCCTTTGCTCCAGTGGGCCAGTCGATTATCCTCATCCTCACGGTCAAAATAGACCGGACGCTGAACGACATACCAAATATTGTAGCGCGGACGACGGGCAAGCCGAGAACCGATAATTTCGGTTCCATCGGGCGATTGCCAACGAAATTCTGACTGGGGAGCCACCTGGGTATTCACCCCCCGATAGAACGAGGCAAATGGGATTCCAAATCCTTTGTAAAGTTGTGGCATTTGCGAGATTTGACCCCAACCGAACGGGGAATAACCGGTCTTAGTAACGCCTCCAAGCGCTTTAGCTTGGCGATGTCCGAGCAGGAGATTTCGCACCAACGATTCGCCACCCACGCAATATTCGTCGGGCAAGACAAACCACGGGCCAATCAAAAAGCGACCTTCCTTAACAAATTTCATCACCTGCTCGCGACGTTCTGGACGAATTTCTAAATAATCCTGTACCGGAACCGTTTGTGAATCCATGTGAAAGGAGTGAAATTCAGGCTCTTTCTCCATAATATCGAAGAGCATATCGAGCATGTAGACCAACATGTGGCGAGTGCGCTGCATCGAGTATCGCCATTCGCGATCCCAGTGCGTATTTGAAATAAAGTGGCATTGTGCTTTTTCAGGAGTGCTCATACTAATTTTCCTTTGTAATTATAAAATAAAGTCTGCGATTTCACTAAAACTTTCGGAATAATGGCAGCAGAGTTCCTGCGTGCCGCTTTCTATAATATTTCCGCCACCAATCCCAATTGTGGGATATCCAGCGAGGCGAATCGAACAGACCCCCGCCCCGCTATCTTCGATTCCCACCACCGTGTTACGGTCGGAAAACTCAAGACCCAGCCCCACCCGCGCGGTTTCGGAATAAAGCCAGGGATGCGGCTTCGGCGAAAGCTCGCCCAAGGTGCCCGGGCTCCCCTTACGAAGTGGAAATCCGGCGGTAATAATGGCATCGTAAAATTCTTTGGGGTCGCCCATATCCAACGTCTTAAACGCATCGAGAATCTCTGGCCACGCTTTTTCGTAAAGCCCCGAAGTCACCAGACCCATTTTAATTTTCCGCTCTTTAAGCGTATATAAAAACTCGGCAATGCCCTCCGTGGGTGTGAACGCGTTGGCTTTACCGCGCCCTTCCATGATTTCATTCATCTCGTGGTGAGTATGGTAAAAGTAGGAGGTGCGCGCATCTTCAACCGTTTTATGAGGGCAGTATTTAGTAATGCAGTACATGAGATGTTCCGAAACGCTGTGGCCGGAAACAAAGGGAATATCAGCCTCTTCAAGTTCGAACTTGGGATTATCCAGCAAGCTCGCGGTGGTTTTTTCGATAATCCAAATCCAGAAATCCTCGGAGCGCACGGTCGTGCCATCCAGATCCATCAAAACAGCTTTAATCGGTTTTTCCAGTTCAACGGGATGTACTGGATAGTAGGCTGGATAGCCCATCCCAGAGGTTACCAAGGCCAATGTTTTGTCGCTGAAACAGATGAATTCAACTTTGCCATCACCCGTTGCGGCAATCGCCTTCACTCCATCAATCCCGACCGAAAAGGCTTCATTACTCGTTGTTTCCAGCAACTTAAACCCCGATTGATCCGTAATATCTCCAATATTCGGAATATGCACTAAAGGACTCATCATTTATGTATCTCTCTGTCGGTTATCTTTCAATTAAATCTTAAGCAGACGATCTACTCTAGAAAAGGGTGAAAAAATAAACGTTTTATCTATTTTGTCAATCATTTCTCTACCCCTTACTGATCGCGTTTTAAATTAATTCTAACACCTAAAAACTAGAAGAGGTTAGGATACAGATCTTTGTTACACAGCATGAATCTCCGCCGCCTTATTTTAGCAAAATACGAACGGATGGTTTCTCTACCCAGTTACCCCGTCTTAGTAGGTAGGTTCAGTCTAATGACTAGCGGGCTTGCATCGGTGGAAGGGCTAGGCTAACAAGAGGTCGTTTTTTAATTAACCCTCAGACAGGATTTATAGCATGAAACACTTTAAAGAAAATATTACTGCGGACTCCTTAGCCGCGCGCGCACTTTTCCATCTTAAATATAGCCGTGGCAAAGACCTGAATGCCGCCACCTCCTTCGACAAGATGTGGTGCTTCTCGCATGCCGTGCGCGACATGGCGGTGGATGGGTTCATCGCGACCCAACGCACGTATCTCGAGCAAGACGTCCGGCGAGTAAACTATCTCTCGATGGAATACCTGATCGGGAAAATGTGTGAGAATAATATGCTGGCTCTGGGGATCACGGATATTGCCCACGAGGCGATCAAGACCCTCGAAATTACGCCCGAAGAATTACTAGAGCACGACGTCGAAGCGGGCCTTGGCAATGGAGGGCTCGGCCGATTGGCGGCGTGCTACTTGGATTCGCTCGCGACCAAGGAGCTTCCTGCATTTGGCTATGGCATCCGCTATGAGCACGGCATTTTTCGTCAAGAATTTGATAACGGCTGGCAACACGAACGTCCAGATGAATGGCTGGCGAACGGGTATCCGTGGGAGTTAATCCGCCCAGAGTACACCCTCCCGATCTTCGTCTATGGTCAGGTGAAAAAGAGTTTTGTGCCGGGTCGCGGAAAAGTGGATGTCTGGCAGGACTGGGAAATGTTTGAAGCCGTTCCGTACGATGTTCCGATTAGTGGCTACGGCGTGAATACGGTGAACATGTTGCGCTTGTGGAAGTCTCAACCTGCCGAAGGATTCCGTCTGGATGTCTTTAACCAAGGTGACTATGTCCGAGCCGTGGAGGAAAAGAACTGGGCAGAAAATGTCACCAAAGTGCTCTATCCCTCCGACTATACCTATGCCGGAAAAGAGCTGCGCCTGATTCAGGAATATTTCCTCGCCTCAAGTTCCGTACGCGACATCATCCGCCGCTACAAGAAAACCCATTCGGACTTCAATCGATTCGCTGAAAAGAATGCCATCCAACTGAACGACACGCACCCAACACTGGCCGTGGTCGAGCTTATGCGCGTACTCCACGACGACGAGCTGATCCCGTGGGAAAGGCGTGGGACATTACCGTCAACACCTTCAGCTACACCAACCATACCCTGCTGGCCGAAGCCCTCGAAAAATGGACCGTCGATCTCATGCAACGCGTGCTACCTCGTCACACCCAAATTATCTTCGAGATTAACCACCGCTTCCTCCATAAAGTAGAGCTCAACTTCCCCGGCGATGGTGAACTTATGCGCAAGGTTTCGCTGATTGAAGAAGGCCCGCACCAACAGATTCGCATGGCGAACCTCTGCGTTGTGGCCAGCAACAAGGTCAATGGCGTCTCCGCCCTGCACTCCTCCCTGCTGCGCAAGAACACCATGCCCGAACTCGATAAAATTTTTCCCGGCAAATTCTGCAATGTCACCAATGGAATCACCCATCGTCGCTGGCTCCTCAAATCCAACCCCGAACTCTCCAATCTGATTACCGAAAAAATCGGGGCGGAATGGAAAAAGGATCTAGCCCTACTAGAAGGGTTTGAAAAATTCGCCAAAGACAAAACCATCCAGCAGCGCTTCATGGCGATCAAAAAGAATAACAAGAAGGCGCTCTGCGAAACGATCAAGCAGCTAACCGGAGAAGAGATCAACCCCAACTCAATCTTCGATGTTCAGATCAAGCGGTTACATATGTACAAGCGCCAGCTGCTCGATGCCATGCATATTATTCTGCTCTATCAACGGATTAAAGAAAACCCGAAGCTCAAAATGCAACCGCGCACCTTCATCTTTGCGGCCAAGGCGGCACCGGCCTATCTGATCGCAAAATCCGTGATTAAACTGATCAATACCCTCGCCGAAGTGATCAATAATGATGTGGATGTCGCCGGCCGCATCAAGGTCGTATTCCTGCCCGACTACAATGTTTCCTTGGCCGAAAGAATTATCCCAGCGGCTGATGTGTCCGAGCAAATCTCTACCGCAGGGCTTGAAGCCTCCGGCACCGGAAACATGAAACTCTCGCTCAATGGAGCCCTTACCGTGGGCACGTGGGATGGCGCCAATATCGAGATTGCTCAGCACGTGGGCGAAGATAATATCTTCATCTTCGGCCACCGCACCGAAGAGTTGGAAGAACTGCGTCGCAAGGGCTATAACCCGTGGTCCTACATGGAAAAGTCCAAGGATCTACAACAGGTACTCGGAGCCCTCCGCGACAATCACTTCAACCCCTCCCAGCCCGACCTCTTCAAGGACCTCTACAACGACCTTACCGAACACGGCGACCACTATTTCTATCTCGCCGATTTCGATCAATATGTCGAGTGCCAAGCCAAGGTTGAAGCCCTCTATGCCAATGAGTCGGCCTGGGCAGAAAAGGCCATCCTCAACGTCGCCCGCATGGGGTGGTTCTCATCGGACCGCTCCATCCAAGACTACTCGGACGACATCTGGCACCTCGAACGCCCCCCGGTCGCGATGGACTAAATTTCTCGTTAAAAGCGGATGAAGATCGCGGCCTAGCCCGAAGAGCACTACGTATAAAGGGGGTTTGATGTCGATGAGAAATTATTTAGAAAAGGTAAGGCTCGCCCGCCGGGCGCGCCGATCGGCGGAAAGGCCACGCTAGACGAGCTTTGCTGGGGTGCCGCTCGGACGGGAGGACGGCTCGGCGAGCCGGCCCTACCGGATTCGGACCCTCTTAACGTAACCCAAGCGCGAACCTAAAGATATTCCTTCAGCCGCTCGGATAAAGTGGTGGTACGCTCGCGGGACTCGGCGCGAGTGACCGCTAAATTAAGCGCCTTTTTCGTGCCGAGCAAGATCACCAGCTTTTTGGCGCGAGTGAGCGCGGTATAAATCAGACTGCGTTGCAGAAGCATATAATGCTGAGTGTGTAACGGAATGACGACGCAGGGATATTCGCTGCCTTGGCTTTTGTGGATCGTGATGGCATAGGACAGCACCAGTTCATCGAGTTCTCGGAAATCATAGACCACCTTGCGGCCCTCAAAATCAACGATGAGTTCACTGGACTCCGAATCAATTTTGGTAATGCGGCCAATATCGCCGTTATAGACTTCTTTGTCATAGTCATTCTCGGTCTGCATCACTTTATCACCCGTTCGATAGACATAGCCAAATCGCTCGACCTCGTCGCCCTTCGGATTCAGCAATTGCTGGAGAGTTTGATTAAGATTGCGCGCGCCCAGCTCGCCCTTCTGCATCGGCGTCAGGATTTGAATCTCTTCCTGTGGATTAAAGTGAAACTTCTTGGGGATCGATTGCTTGACCAGTTTGCCGAGAAGCTGAACCGCTTTGGCCGGGTCGTCGGATTCGATAAAGTAGCAGTCGCTGGTTTCTTGGGCTTCGGGAAATTCCGGCATCTGACCGCGATTGATCCGGTGAGCATTGGTAATAATGCGGCTCGTGGCCGCTTGCCGAAAAACCTCGTCCAGATGCGCGACGGGAATTTTTTTCGAGTGGATCATATCCTGCAATACGCGGCCCGGCCCCACGGAAGGAAGTTGATCGGCATCGCCCACCACGATAAGCGCGGCGTGCAAAGGAATGGCCGCCGCCAGCTGCGAGGCCAGCACGATATCAATCATACTCGATTCATCGACAATTAACACATCGCACTCCAGCGGGTTATCGGAACCATGAATAAAACCACCCGTGCCGGGGTTGTATTGGAGAAGCCGGTGGATCGTCTTGGCCTCCATGCCCGTGGTTTCAGCCATGCGTTTGGCGGCGCGGCCCGTTGGAGCGCAGAGCGCGACCCGCAGTTTCTTCGCCTTCAACACCATCAACACCGAATTCACCAAGGTGGTTTTTCCCACGCCCGGCCCGCCGGTAACGATCATCACCTTCGATTGTACTGCGGTCTTAAGCGCCGCACGCTGAGCGATCGCGAGTTCAAACCCGATCTTTTTTTGCACCCAATCCAGCGCCTTTTCAACATCGAGGGAAGGACAAGGATGACGGCCGCGCTCCAGCAACTGAAGGCGCTTCGCCAACTCGATTTCCGCAAAATAGAGCTTGGGCAGATAAATCAAATCCTCCCCTTTAAAATTCGCCCGTTGAATGAGTCGCTCGTTTTCCAGCGAATGATCCAGTGCCTTTTCGATAATCAGTAAGTCGATTTCTAGGAGTTCGCCGGTGCGTGAAAGCAAGTCGTTGCGAACATAGGCGCAATGACCGTTTGCCGTCAGCTCGCCAAGGACAAACTCCAGCCCAGCACGGGCGCGCAGAGCAGAATCCTTGGTAATGCCAAGGCGCATGGCGATCTGGTCGGCAATCAAAAATCCGATCCCCCGGATGTCGCGCGCAAGGCAGTAGGGATCGCGCTGTACAATTTCGATCGCCTTGTCGCCATACTTTTTATGGATGCGGAAGGCGCGGGTGGTACTCACCCCGTGGCTGAAGAGGAAGGCCATGATTTGCCGAACACTCTTCTGTTCGTCCCACGCCTGCTTGATCCGGTCCTTGCGCAAGCGCCCAATTCCCTCCACCTTGAGCAACTTGCCGGAGGAATGTTCGATGACATCGAACACCTCGCGCCCAAAGGTTTTCACCAACCGCGCGGCGTATTCCTTTCCAATGCCCTTGATCAACCCAGAGGCGAGGTATTTTTCAATCCCTTCGAGCGTATCGGGTTTCGACATACGCACCTGCTCGGCTTTAAATTGCGGCCCATGGCGGGGGTCGGTCAACCACTCGCCATCGGCGGCCATCCATTCCCCGGAGTTGATGGTCGGGACGGTGGCGGTAACCGTTACTAACTCTTTATGGCCGCGTACCTTAACGCGCAAAACACAAAATCCATTTTCCTCATTGCGGAAAATGATCCGTTCAATCTGTCCATCCAGCTTGGTTGGATTATGTTTGGATTTGGCCATGCTTAATATTTTTTCTCATACTCGCCCTGGCCGGTTTTTTCAAGCTTCTGGAATCCCGCGCTCTTGGCACGATCATCGAATCCAGATTGGGAACCGCCGACGCTCGGGGCCGAGATCTGCCGCTCTACTGGATTACTGCATTCCGGACAAACAGGAAATGGAGGACACTCCATCGGCTCGACCCGTTCGAAGCCTGCTTTACAGTGGGGGCAGGATTTCTTTGGATCGACGGCACTATATTCTCGAATGGGCATATGGATCTCCTTTGATGGACTAAACCTCGACCACATACGCGCCGGGTTCGTTGAATTCATACGTGGCCGCACCGCGGTTCTCAAAGCGGTAGCCACGAATCCGAAGATATTCTGGAACGCGATCGCTGGCAAGCTCCGCTTCGGTGAGCTTGACGAGTTCGAACCCGTCATTGCTAAAACGTCCCTTCACCACCACCGTCGCGCCTTCGCAGGCGTTAACGATCAGCGCAGAACGCCCCGCCAGCTCGACGTTTTCAAGTTGAATATCCTTGCCGTTGAGAACCAGTGTGGCTTCGTCAGAAAGGGTGCACCCCGAAATCTTTCCTCGGGCATCGGCCAACGTCATTGCGAAGGAGGGGCGTAGGAGGACCTTCGGTCCAGGAACGATTGGAACCCCCAGAATGAGCTCTTCCGGCGCTTCATTAATCGTGGCTCCTGCGGCGATCAACCGCGTGCGGTTCGCGTGGTAAAAGTCCGATTCGGCCGTAGCCGCAGATTCCGGCGAGCCGCCGGACGCCTGTTTCGCAGCGGCATCGGCGATCTTATTTTTGTTGGCAGAAAAACTCCAACGCCGATCAAAGATGGAAACACCGACCTTTTCATCGGGGCCGAATAGCTTCGGTAAATCCTGCATCAGGGTTTCAATCCGCGTCGGCTTCTTAAACGTCGTGCGGGATTCATCGGCATACTTCGGATTCACGAACTCGGCAATAATCCCCTGCGATTCTTTAAGGATGCGAACGTAGGATTTCATACGAACCACCAGCACGTTAATATTGCCGGGGAATATAGAAAATCCTTGCTCGTTCGGCACATCCCCCTCCGGATTGACGGTGGCGCGCAACAGGGGATCGAGCTGATTATATTCCACATTCAGCGTCAGTTCTTTGTCGGCCCGCACCAGCTTAGTCAATGCGCCGACCGCTTCGCCGGGCATGCGATTCACAGCAATCGAGTTAAAGTCATACCCCCTCGCCACAGAAACCCCGAGCGCCGCCGGCACCGCGTTGAAAACCTGCCCGTTGGTATCCTGAATAAATAGAAGATGCTCAATGCCCTCTTTTTCTCACTTAGCCGCAAGGCCGCTGGTATGGAACAACATGTGGACATCGCCATGGCCATGTGGCTTGAGAATCAGCTTATACTTTTCTTCCAAAGTCAACGTTCCATTATTATCAGAAATAGCCGGAACGGGAGATTGCCTCAAAATATGAACCTGTTCCTTACGGAGTCCGAAATACTGATTGGACTCCAAAGCATGGAGCGTTTTAGCATCCGTGTCCGGAGAAACCATAATGACGAACGGAACCGACTGCGGGGATTCCATACCGGCCTCCATCGCCTTGAGACAGGCGGCATAATGCGCGAGGTAAGAGGTGGTCTCAACCACCTCCACCGGAATGTCTAGTTTGATGCCGTTATACCCTAGCCGCTCGCCAAGTCCGCCCGCCACCAACACCACCGCCAGCTTACTAAACTGCTTTTTTCCGAGCGATTCATAGTGATCGTAGGTTTCGTCGAACGCAGTAAGATCCACCGAATTCGGCTGATGCGGCACAAACCCTTCAAATGAATTACGATCCTCTTTCGCCGCCGCCAGTAAAGTTCGGGCATTAGAAATATAGCCGATCA
Organism: Verrucomicrobiota bacterium; assembly: GCA_024279685.1. Taxonomy (GTDB): domain Bacteria; phylum Verrucomicrobiota; class Kiritimatiellia; order Kiritimatiellales; family Pontiellaceae; genus Pontiella. The sequence goes on from JAJRRI010000135.1 coordinate 11,191, forward strand.
GTCCCCCGGGATAGGCGTCGTCTACCTTGGCAAGCGACTCCAAAAATGCGGTCTTTGCTTCGTCGTTCACGCCCGGCGCATCCCAATCCGCAAAAAGGTGCTGTTGCCCGAAGCCGATCAATTTTTCAACGCGCGCTCGATCTGCCGTATTCAAAGATTCCATGTTCATTATCTGTCTATCTCCTATAAAGGTTTGCGCCATACGATACATGGAATCGCACGTCATACAAGGTTGTCCTCCACCCGAACTTCTGCCACGCGTTTGGCAATGCCTACTGAAAAAGAAGAGTGTTTTAGTGCTCTTGTAGTTTGAGTTTTTTGCTTAAGGCAAGCCAGCACCATGCTGTAAAACCAATCAGGCTGACTAGGGACAAGACTAAAACGGGGCTCATGTATCGTGTATTGGGAACCGGGGAAAAAATACAAACTCCAATGGCGGTACAGCATGAGCTCAAGCTGGTGCTTATAGCAAAGAGCAGTAGCCTATCCCTGAGTGATGGAACCACGACCCAAATAGAACCGCTTGCCAGTAAGACAAGAAATCCGAGCACCACGCCGGCGATAGGATTGAGTACCATCTTGTGTTCAAAAAGGACGTCGTAGATATTTTTTCGCAAGGGAGTGA
>JAJRRI010000136.1 GCA_024279685.1 Verrucomicrobiota bacterium
GGTGCGTTTCACGGTTGCTGAAAATATTAAGGAACACTCAAAATTATTTGATTTAATGACAAAAGACTCACGGAAGGAGGTTCGTCAAGCACTCGCCGCAAACAAATTTATTTCAGAAAAGGCTCTTTTAAAGTTAGCAACAGATGATGAGGATGACGTGCGTTACACGGTTGCTGAAAATATTAAAGAACACTCAAAATTATTTTTTTTAATGACAAAAGACGAACACTGGGGGGTTCGTCAAGCACTCGCCGCAAACAAATTTATTTCAGAAAAGGCTCTTTTGAAGCTAGCAACAGATGATGACTATGACGTGCGTTTCACGGTTGCTGAAAATATTAAGGAACACTCAAAATTATTTGATTTAATGACAAAAGACTCACGGAAGGAGACTCGTAAAGCACTCGCCGCAAACAAATTTATTTCAGAAAAGGCTCTTTTGAAGTTGGCAACAGATGATAAGGATGACGTGCGTTGCGCGGTTGCTGAAAACATTAAGGAACACTCAAAATTATTTGATTTAATGACAAAAGACGAATGCTGGGAGGTTCGTCAAGCACTCGCCGCAAACAAATTTATTTCAGAAAAGGCGCTTTTGAAGTTAGCAACGGATGATGACTCTGATGTGCGGAGGGCGGCGACTAAAGCGATAAAAAACCGCTAAATGAAAGAGATTAGAATATAATCTTTTAAAAACGCACTCTCCGAAAAGAGCCCTTTTTATGGAGATAAAGGAACTAGGGTTATTCAATGGCGTCGAGCAGGATCCGTTTAAATATGACTAAACAGACCAATACACAATTTGAGCGGCAAGTGGATATCGATCTTCGGATTCGAACCGGAACGTTTCCTTCGGTGTCAGAACTGGCGGCGGCGTGGGAGGTGGATGAGCGGACGATCAAGCGTGATGTGGAGTTCATGCGCGACCGATTACAGGCTCCGATTGAGTACGACCGTAAACGCCGGGGCTACTACTACACGGAACTCACTTGGGGCATGCCAGCGGTTTCGATACGCGAAGGCGAGTTGGTGGCCTTGTTGCTGGCGCGCCAGGCGCTGGAGCAGTACGTTGATCTACCGCTGGGCACTCTGTTAAATCATTTCTATGAACAGGTGCTGGGCTTTGTTGGGCGCCATGTGGGGGTCGATTCGGCGAAAATCCTCGCAAGTTTTAGCTTCTTTTCCCCGCCTGCGCTGCCCGTGAATGCTGGAATATGGGATCAGCTGAGTCAGTGCATGATGAAAAACCACACGGTGGAGTTGCGCTACCAAAGCGTGAGCGCGGAAGTAGCGCGGGATTACCGGATGGACCCGCTGCATATCGCCAACATCGAAGGCGAGTGGTATCTATTTGCGCGGAGCCATTATAAAGGCGATGTGATGCAGCTGGCCATAAGCCGCATCGAAGAGATGGTGGATACGGGCGATACATTCTAAGCCTTGGAAGCCTTTGGTTTGGACGAGCTACGCAAATTATTATTTGGCCGCTATGCATCGATACAGGGAGAAATAGAGGAGGTGCGCATTCATGTGGATGCTGAGTATGCCCAGCAGGTGCGGCTTAAGCAGTGGCACACTGATCAGCGCGTAGCCGAGTTTCCTGATGGCAGCGTGGAGGTTTCCTTCCCAGTAGCCAGCGGAGGAAGTAAACAACCCTACGCGAATGTAATGGGCTGGGTACTCGGTCTGGGACATCACGCCAAAGTGCTCGCCCCACCCCAATTAAAGCAACATGTGGCTAGCGAAATTAATCAAATGGGCAAACTTTACGAAGGATCGTAAGAAAAAATAAAATTCTACTTAGGCCAAAACGAATGCGCATCGTAAAAAGACTCCAAAAAGGGGTTACTTTAGAGTCCAAAAAAGGCGAGAGCAGAGGTGTAATCAGAGGAGGCCGATAACCGAGTACCTCATAATCTTTACTTATTTAAGGGGGAAATCATCTTCAATCCATCCTGCATCTGGCTTGGGAACGAAGAACACCCGCCCGACATCGATGTGACTTTTCGCGGATGTTGGAACTATAATCGGGCAGACTCTTTTTCTTCTACTCTTTCGACTAGGTCGTGAAGCGGCGCCGAATAAAGAGAGCCCCGCCGCCGAAAACACAAATCAAACTCAGCGTGGCCGGTTCAGGAATGACACTGAGCCCCATCGAGTCAATGGAAACCGACGATGCGGCCGTTGCCCAATCGTCGGTTCCGTCCCCCTTTTTAATAAAGACTAAATTCCCGATATCATTCCCTTGAAATCCCACATTGTTAAGCGTGCGAGTTGACCCGCCCACATTTAGATCGGCGGTTCCAGCCAGCAGATCAAATGTAACGCTGACGTCTATGGAGCCCAACTCAACTAAGTCATAGGAAAAATTCCGATTTTTTGTCCCGGTTTTCACCCTAATTCGAGCCTCCGTTGCACTCCTCACCTCGAGCGCGATTCGGATCAAATTATTATTTGAGGAATCTTTTACCCTAAAGATAAGTTTGTCTCCCACGCTAGCGGCATCGAAATTCCAGGAGGAAAAGTTGAGATTCAGCGTATAGGCTCCCGCGGAACCTAAAAGTGGACTTGCATAGGTGTGAGAAAGTCCCGAAGGCTCTGCATTAAGGCTCCCTCTTTTCGGAAGTTTTCGATTCACTCTTCCGCTGTCTCCCGCGATAACCAAGAGGCCTGCGCCATCTGTTTCAACCCCCGGTGTATTGGAATTCCAAATACTATTACGGGA
>JAJRRI010000137.1 GCA_024279685.1 Verrucomicrobiota bacterium
CCATCTGCTCTGAGCCAAATACTCCATACAGGCAACATCAGAAGAAAATTGATTCCGAAACTCTCGAAGTGTCTTGGGGAATGCTAATGCCATGCATTTATGGTGAGGGAATGCCCAGCCTTAGTCAAATGCATAGGCATGTTCTAGTTTTTTGCAGGTGGTTTTCATCCTTCTTTCGCGGCTTTACATGCCGCGGTATGATGTGCGGATTCAACTTTTGAAATATCAGATTAAAATGCTTCGCGACCGAATTGATGATCCTCGAATAATCTCGGAGGAAGAGGAACGCGCGGAATTAATGCGGCTTGGAGCCTTGATCGACCATGACGTATCTGATGTCATGCTGGTGGTGAAGCCCAGCACCTATCGTGTTTGATTGCGGAAGAAGGCGGGTAAAAAGCCGAAGCGCAAGGGCGGTCGACCGGAAACGGAAGAGGGAATCATCCAATTGATTATCAGACTCGCCTCCGAAAACCTTAGCTGGGGATACAAACGGATATTCGGGGAATTGAAAAAGTTGGGGATCAAAATCGGTCTCACGACTATCCGCGACATCATGAAGCGAAACGACCTTCATCCCGTGCCAGATAAAGCGTTGAAGAATCCGGACAGCACATGGTCGAAATTTATCAGCTCCCATATTGAAACCCTTGTCGCAATCGACTTCTTCACAAAGCCGATCTATACGCTGAAGGGGAAATTCGACGCGTACGTGCTGGTGTTTATCCACCTCGGTAGCCGTAGGGTTTTCATGAGTCCGGCTACGTTTCACCCTGATGAAAAATGGGTGCTTCAGCAGGCGCGAAATGCCTCCATGTGGTTGGATGATATTGGAGTCAGTGCTAGTCACCTTATCCGTGATCGTGATACGAAGTTCGCGGCGAGCTTCGATGGATTCTGGGAGTGTTCGGGTACGGAAATCATAAAAACTTCGCCACGCACACCCCAAGCAAACGGGTACGCGGAAAGCTATATTTCCACCATTAAAGCGCAGTGCCTTGACCACTTTATCTGCCTGAGTATTGAGCACCTTGACTACATCAACCGGGAATGGAAAGCGCATTATAACTTCACCAGACCCCATCAAGGCAAAGAGATCGGCAACACGGTTCTTAACGTTGATTTCACTCCTACGAGTGAGGGCGAGATCACGCGCGAACAGCGACTTGGCGGAGTCATTTCGTGGTACTACCGCGACGCTGCATAGCTCTGCTCCTGCCAACATCATTAAAACGCACCGTCCTGTTTCAACAGAACGGCTGCTTCCATGCGCTTTGATTGTTCAAATTCGGTTGTTTTCTGGTTTCCCATTGCTTCACTTAATCTTTTTTCCCGCTCAACTCGTAAAATTCTTAGATCAACCCCGCTCGTTCGGCTCTTGTTTCCCGCCAATTTTAGCTGCTACACCCAACCGCACCCACGCACGTAGAATGGAACCTGCGACGCCTACAACCCCAGTCTAAGTGCTATAAAAACGGACAAAATATTCGTAATATTATGGTGGGGAAATAGATGCAAAAGACCGCATTATGCTATCGTGTTTGGGGTTTTGAAGAGGGAAAAGTTCGCATCTCCATCCCACAAGGTGTCCTTGTAGGATTCGAAACGGGCGATAAAAAATTCTCCGCCATCCCACTCAGCAGTTGCATGCCGGTTCGAATTTTGCCATATATACACATCATGAGTACGCAAAAGCAGACAAAAATAAACCTCGTGCTACAGAGCATGGTTCCGGGGGTTGTGTTGACTTCTAACTGGCTGGCAGAGCATAGGGTATCGACCAATCTTGCACGCAGGTATGTTGCGTCGGGATGGCTTGAACGCATAGGGCAAGGTGCCTATATACGTTGTGGCGACCATGTTGACTGGCAGGGGGCACTGTATACCTTGCAGTTCCAGCTTCAGTTAAAGGTTCATGTCGCGGCCCTAAGCGCCCTTCGCCTCAAGGGAATGGGACACTATCTTTCCTTGGATGCCGATCAATCAATCCAACTGTTCAGCGAAACCGCTAAACCGCTTCCTGCATGGTTCCGTGAGACAGATTGGGGTGTTAAAATTGAGCATCGTACCGCATCGCTCTTCAACAATGCGGGGGAATCCCCGATGAGTTCCTTGCCGCACAAGAGCTTTAATCTAGAAATATCCCCCCCGGAACAGGCCGCATTCGAAATGCTCTATTGCCTAAAAAATAATTCGGATTTTGATCATGCCCGCACCGTATTTGAGGGGCTAGGAATGCTTCGGCCAAAAGAAAGTCAGGAACTTCTACAGGATTGCCGGTCCGTACGGGTAAAACGTCTTTTTCTTTGGATGGCCAAGGATTGCGGACACCCATGGATCAAATACGTTGATATAGACAAGGTGAATTTAGGCAGCGGAAAGCGTGTGGTTTACGAGGGCGGAGAACTGGATCGCGAACTACTAATCACTGTACCTCGCCAGGAAGGATTAGCTGATGTTTAACCCAATTTATGTTAATCAGGTAAAGCTTCTACTTAGCGTTTTACCGCTGATTCAAAAGCATGGTTGCTTCGCGTTAAAAGGCGGAACAGCCATGAATCTGTTTGTACAGGATCTCCCTCGACTTTCAGTGGATATTGATTTGGCCTATCTACCTTTAGTTACCCGTGATCAGGCTCTGCCTGAAATTTCGCAAGCACTCGAGTTGCTTTCCGACGAAATTGAATCTTCCCTTCCAGAACCCTCTGTTACCCAACTTCCAGTGGCAGGAGTTACCGGGCGATTAGTTGTAAATACGCCTGCAGCCTTGATCAAAATTGAGCCAAACTTTGTATTCCGAGGAGCCTTGCACCCAGCAGAAACACATATGCTCTGCCCCAGTGCCCAAACCCAGTTTGAGCAATTTGTTGAAAGTCGGATTGTATCTATCGCTGATCTCTATGGCGGAAAGATTTGCGCCGCATTGGATCGACAACACCCCCGGGATCTATTTGATGTCCACCTGATGTTTGAACACTTTGGGCTGAGCGATGACATCCGCATGGCTTTCGCGGTATATTTGGCTGGTCATCCCCGCCCTATGGCAGAACTGCTAAATCCCAACGAACAACCCCTCGAAAGTCTCTACAAATCACAGTTCGCTGGAATGTCCCGAACGCCGGTATCCGTCGAGACATTGACAACGACACGTACACGCCTTGTTCGTGAACTACATGAGAATCTGACTGAAAACGAACGATTGTTTCTCCTCTCCATCAAAACGGGGAATCCCGAATGGAGCCGAATTCCTATTGAGCATCTTTAGCAGCTCCCTGCCCTGCAATGGAAGCTACGGAACATAGGTAATATGAAGCCTGTCAAACACAACCAGTCCATTGATAAATTAAAACGCGTTTTGGGATTATAAAATTCATAAACATGACTAAACTTCAACAACTCCGCGATGAGCTTTCCAAGCTGGATCAAAGGCGCTTGGAAGTGGTTGCCGAGATACAAAAACTTCAAGAATCTCGGATCAAACCTGATGCAAATCCAAAGAGTGAAGGTGCTATTGATGCCCAATCATCAGAAGCCGAAAAAACCCGACTGTTCCGGGAGTTATTTTCAGGAAGAGATGATGTATTCCCTCTTCGGTTTGAAAGTCGAAAGAGTGGCCGTAGTGGATATCAACCAGCCTGCAAAAAGGAATGGAGAGCAGGAATCTGCTTCAAGCCGCAGGTGAAGTGCGCCAAATGCGAATGCCGCGAATTCATCCCAGTTTCGGATGCGGTAGTCCGGCAACATCTTTCAGGAAAAGACCAAACCGGAAAATCGTTCGTAATGGAAATCTACCCACTACGGATGGATGAAACCTGTTCTTTCCTCGCGGTCGATTTCGACAAGGCTGAATGGCAGCACGATGCGTCGGCGTTTCTGGATGTATGTAATAGTTTGAATATTCCTGCATTTCTTGAGCAGTCGAGATCAGGTAATGGTGGACATGTCTGGATATTCTTTGACGAGCCGGTTCTCGCGAGGCTTGCACGGAAACTGGGTTCTTTCATTCTAACCACTGCGATGAACGACCGGGCCAGAGTTGGGATTCGATTCCTATGACCGTTTCTTTCCCAACCAAGACCGGATGCCGTCTGGCGGTTTTGGCAACCTGATCGCACTCCCATTGCAAAAAATGGCAAGGGTCAATGGAAACAGCGAGTTTGTCGACCGAACGTTTATACCCTATTCCGACCAGTGGAGCTTTCTGTCCAGCATTCAAAGAATACAGAAGAAGCAGATTATTGAACTGGTCAAGGATGCAGAACAGGATGATTGGGTTCTTGGAGTACGGTCTGCACCGGAAGAGGACGATGGTGCACCGTGGCTACTGCAACCCTCGCGAAAAACAACAGAGAAGGTCACGGGCGAGCATCCCGGCACGATAAAGATTGTGCGGGCGAATCAGGTTTACGTGCCCAAAGAAGGGTTGTCTCCCTCATTACGGAATGCGGTTTTGAGACTGGCCGCATTTCGTAACCCAGAATTCTACAAGGCACAGGCCATGCGTATGCCTGTATTTGATAAACCACGAATCATCGCCTGTGCCGAAGAGTTCTCTGAATATATTAGGCTTCCCCGAGGTTGCTTTGACGATGTGCTTAACCTACTGAAATCGCTTTCTATCCAAGTTGACGTTTCCGATCAGCGTAATGAAGGGATAGCACTTGATGCATCCTTTCATGGAAAATTGAGAGACGAGCAGTTGCTTGCCGGTAAAGCATTGCTCAAACACGACACTGGTATCCTCTCGGCATCGACAGCCTTTGGAAAAACCGTGTTGGCAGCATGGCTCATTGCGCAACGAAAAACCAACGTACTCATCTTGGTACATCGGCGGCAATTAATGGAGCAGTGGGTTGAACGACTTTCGACTTTTCTGGAAATCGCCCCGAAAGAGATCGGACAAATTGGCGGAGGCAAACGCAAGATTCCCGGACGAATCGATGTAGGCATCATCCAGAGTCTGAACAAAAAAGGCGTGATCGATGACCTTGTTGCAAATTATGGATATGTGATCGTCGATGAATGCCATCACATTTCAGCCAAAAGTTTTGAGGACGTATTGCGGGGCTGTTCGGCAAAATATGTCACGGGACTGTCTGCCACAGTAACACGCCGCGACGGACACCATCCAATCGTCTTCATGCAGTGCGGAGCGGTGCGCTACAGAGGACATGAGAAGAAACACGCCATGCAAAGGCCGTTCGATCATAAAGTCATTGTGCGCAATTGCGATGGCCTCGTTTTTGATGACGGTGAGGATGTGGCCATTTCTGAAATTTACAGAAGACTCATGACTTCCAATGATCGGAACCTGCGAATTGCGAAAGATGTCATTGCCGAATATGAGTCTGGCCGTAGTCCTCTGGTTTTGACCGAGCGAACACAGCACCTCGACATCCTTTTCAAATTACTGGAACCCAAAATTGAACGGCTTGTTGTTCTCAAGGGAGGCCTTGGGAAAAAACGTCTGAAAATAATCATGGGGAAACTCGCCGACTGGAAAGATGACCCTCATGTTATTCTGGCTACAGGTCGCTATCTCGGCGAAGGTTTCGACGATCCTCGACTGGATACGCTGTTCCTCGCCATGCCGGTCTCGTGGAGGGGAATCCTCTCCCAATATGCAGGACGCCTACACCGATTACATGACGACAAGAGCGAGGTCCGCGTCTACGACTATGTTGATCAAGGCATCCCTGTTCTTTGTCGTATGTTTGAACGCCGAATCAAGGGATACGAGGCCCTTGGATATAAGCTTCCATCGCCAGAAGCATTATTGCTATGATCTGGTTTCGTAAACGCTATGGCTGAAGCGGCGGCTGAATACGGAAGAAAACCCAACAACCTATTGCGCTTCGTTAAAGGATCTAACGGATGAAGAAACGAAAAACGAAGAAGAAACTGAACCCGGCAGAAGAACTAAAACAGAGTCTGCCGCCAGTCACGAACTGGAACACGACGGATGAACACGAGGTCAACCGCCGCCGTCTCCGGGCAATCGAAGAACCGCCGCTTTCCATTGAAAACCTTGACCCTAAGCATCCCATTTTTTCCAGCTTCCTCGTCAAATCTCAAAGCGGCGAAGAATACACCGTTGAAATCCGTGACCTGAAAACCCGCATTTTTGCATCGGACACCATCGATTTCCAGATCAACGGACTGGGCACCGATAAGCATATCGAGGCCGTCCTGATGCACCTGCAAAAAACCGGACGAAAAGCATTCAACGAGGCACTGGAAAACGGGTCTGATCGGATTGACATTGTGCCTCGCAGAGATGAATGATGGATTGAACGAAACTGGACTCAACTTCCAGCGGCTTTAAAGGAAGTCGTTTCCTTTGATGGTCTGATTGAAGAACCGGAGCTGTTTCTGGAACGGGCGAAGAAATCGCGCTCGTCGAAACTACGAATTTCACAAGAAGTGGCGCCGTGGCTGGAATCACGGAACAGGGAGACGGAACGGACGCTGCTTCGGCGGGACTATGAGGCGAAGGTGGTTTCCGGCGACTATCCGGTGAGCGAAACAAAACTGCCGCTCTATCCCTATCAACGCGACGGGATGTTGCATTTGGCCTTTACCGAGCGCGCCCTGCTCGCGGACGAAATGGGACTGGGGAAAACGATTCAGGCGGTGGCCGCGTGTGCGCTGTTGCACCGGATGGGAAAAGCCCGCCGCGTACTGGTCGTTTCGCCGGCATCGCTCAAGTCAGAATGGGAAGAGCAGATTGCCAAGTTTACAGACCTTGGAAACCAGATTGTTTTCGGCATTCCAGAAAAACGCTGGAAGATTTATGAAAACGGCCCCTTCTTCACCCTCGTCAACTACGAACAAGTCATGCGCGACTTCGACGAAATCAACGACCGCATGACGCCGGATATCATCATTCTCGACGAAGCCCAGCGCATCAAAAACTGGAGCACGAAAACTGCGCAGGCCATAAAAAAACTCCAGAGTCGCTATGCGTTCGTTCTAACCGGAACCCCGATTGAAAACCGCATCGACGACCTCTACTCCATCATCAATTTCATCGACCCCGCCCGCCTTGGATCGCTTTTTCGCTTCAACCGCGAATACTACATATTCGACGAACGCGGACGCCCAGAGGAATATAAAAACCTCGACCGTCTGCACGAACGCGTGAAACCCCTGATGGTGCGCCGCCGCAAAGCCGATGTGGAAAAAGAGTTGCCAGATCGCACCGACCGAACGCTCTTCGTTCCGATGAGTCCCATTCAAATGGAGTTTTACAAGCAACACGAGCGCATCGTTAAAATTCTCATGGAAAAAGCGAAAAAGAAGCCGCTCCGCAAAGAAGAGCTTGATCAGCTTCAGCGGGAACTGGCGATGATGCGAATGGTGTGCGACACGCCCTACATTCTAGATCAAGAGCACCGAGTCTGCCCAAAACTGGGCGAGATCGAAAGCCTACTCGAAGAGGTACTGGCGGATTCCGACGTAAAAGTCGTCATCTTTTCCGAATGGGTCAAAATGCTCAGTCTGATTCGCGAATATTGTGAAGCACAGGAAATTGGGTTCGTGTGGCATACGGGCAGCGTCCCGCAAAAAAAACGACGCGACGAAATCAACCGCTTCAAAAACGACCCGCAGGCTCGCATCTTTCTCAGCACCGACTCCGGCGGAGTCGGGCTGAACCTCCAAAACGCCAGCGTCGTCATCAACTGCGACCTCCCGTGGAACCCCGCCAAACTCGAACAGCGTATTGCCCGCGTCTGGCGAAGACACCAGACCCGCCCCGTCACCGTCATCAACCTCGTTTCAGAAAAAACCATCGAGCACCGAATGATCGAAACGCTCGCGAACAAACAGGGACTGGCCGATGCCGTGCTCGATCGAATCGGCGAGTTCAGCGACGTAAAAATGAAAGGCAGCGGACAAAAATTCTTCGAGCGCCTCGAACAGCTCATGGAAACGCCGGAACCGGCCTCTAAACGGCCAAAGAAAATCCCAGCGACCGAACAGCCCGCCGCCTTTGCCGAACTCCTTGCCGACGAATTGGGCAAAACCCTGCTTTCCTGCGAAGAGCGCACCGCCAACGGACGGACCAAACTCATCATCACCATCGACGGCAACCCCGCGCAGATTCAGGAACGTATCCAAGCCATCGCAAACGAACTATTCGATACCCCCCGCGATATCGAACTACTCGACCGCCAAACCGCCGAAACCCTTCAACGACTCATCGACTCAGGTCTCCTCCAGCAATCCGGCCAGATCACGCCGCTCTATCCCGCCCCCGAACCGCTTCAACTATCAGAAAAAACCAAAGCCCGCATGGCCGAACTTAAAGTCGATGCCGAACGCAACCTCTCCATGGCCGACCTCCTGCAGGAAAACGGCTTCCCCGACGGCGCAATCGCCCCGCTACAGCAAGCCATTCGCAAGCTCACCGTTTTCCAAGCTCTGGAAAAAGGAGATCCAGAGCCAGAAAAACCGGAAGAAGGTTTTTCCAATGTTTGGAAACAGCCCGTCCTAGAATTCATGCTGAACTCAACAAGCGAGCAGGTTCCCCGGATTGCGGAAATCATCAAAGCAACATTTTCTAAATCAGTCTGAACATGGCAAGGCCTCTGAAGCCATACGGGAGTTCGCTTTAAGTCATGACTGGTGTCCTGATCGGATGCACTGGGGTTGAGGATCACGCGGGGTTCGGGGAAAAAGTTCGCCTTGCCATAGTGATTGGTGACCAGTCAGGAAGAACAGGGGTTTTGTTTTTGGGGTTGTGGGTAACGGAGGTTCGCATTGCCATAGTGAAAGGTGTCCTATCGTGAAAAACAGGGGGTTAACTCGGCGGAGAACGGAGAGCAAACGGAGAATATGGCCGCGAGGCGCGGCAAAAAGGCACTAGGCTCGTGGCATTAGGCATGAGGGGGGAAAACCTAAACACCCCATTTACTGGTGGAAAGCGTGTGAAATAAAAAAGGCGAACCCGATGTGAGTTCGCCGTAAGAAAGTATGGTCGGGGCAACAGGATTTGAACCTGCGACCTCTACACCCCCAGTGTAGCGCTCTAGCCAGGCTGAGCTATGCCCCGAAATAGGCCGTAATACACCTCCAACGACTCAACGAAGCTGGAAATTGAAGGCGGAACGTAGCACCACGCCGTAATACGGTCAACGCAGGACTATTGGTTTTTTCACAACGGGTTTGGCTGGTCATGTTGGGCGGTGTTCGCTTAACTGTTTCTTGTCAACCGGTATTCTCTGACAGGACAATAAATGAACGAAATTCATACGCAGTATTTTCTCTACAGCTTGATCACACTTTCCCTAGCTTGCATTTTGGCTTCGGTCTATACCTCGCTACGCTTCACGGGCGATGCCGGCCTGCCGCGACTGATTGATCGCAATGGACGGCAAACCAAGCGGCTTCAATTCTGGCAAACCCGCTGGCTTTTGCTTGGAAAAACCACACGGCTCTTCCTGACGCTGGCCGCGATCACCACCTTCATTCTGTTCTACTTGACGCTGAAGGATTGCGAAACGTGGTTTATGATGGGGGCCATATTTTTCCTATCGCTCTTCTACATGCTCATTGCGCGTATTATTCCGCATGTACTTTCGGAGAGCTATGCCGACCGAATTTCACTCGCGGTACTTCCAGCGATTGGGGGGCTTACCCTACTCATGTATCCTTTTGTCTGACCGTTGCAGTTTATCGAAGATCGATTACTGCGCCATGCCATGTCGGCCTCGGACGAGGATGACCGCCCGTCGCCGGAGGATGAAATCAAGAACCTGATCGAAGAAACCGATGAGGAAGATCTGGAAG
>JAJRRI010000138.1 GCA_024279685.1 Verrucomicrobiota bacterium
CAGTGCATTCGGAAAATTTACGTACCACTGCTTGCCCTTTTGGCGAGCAATCAGCTGAATTTTTGTTGGATATCCCATAATGTTCTCCTTTATTTAAATCTACGTATATCCATAGATATTAAAGCAAAAAATAATAGGAGGAAAGTTCGCCTCTTTGTTTTTTTGCCCGTCATCTAATCAGTGACTGAGTACTAGCTCAATCATTTTACTATCGATGGGGTATCCTAGCTTTCTAAAACGGGTGACGAGTTCTGGATTCGTCAGGTCAATGACATTTGCAGGGATTCCATACTCTTGAGCCACCCTGAAAAATACATCAACATAATCCGCGTGCATGTACAGCGCGCCCATGTGGGTGTCAATATAATCGGGACGATACCCAAGGGCGATGGAGTGGTCGATTTGAGCGCGGATCTCTCTTTCAACTTCTTCCGGCGAAGCATGCTTCACCACATCGAAAACATTCGATCAGAACTTTCCCTCGGGATCAACCAGTCCAGAAACCTCGTTGGAAGCGGTGATTGGCCCCCAGCGATACTGTTCCCATTCGCTGGTTAGTGTAGGGTGCAATCCGATATCTTCCTCGGGGTGGTCGATCGCCCACTGGATAAATTGATCTGCAGCAGGGCAAGGCACCATGATGGATGCCGATTGAATGTGCTTAGCAGTAAGCAGCTGCTTTGACGCACTATTTGCTTCCTCGCACATACCGATATCATCCGCATGAAAAATAATAACTTTTTTTCCCGAGGGGAATCCAAGAGCTTCCGCATGGGTTTGTGCGGTCTTCGTTTCACTGGCGATGACATTGGATATGGATGCGGTATATAAGGCGATTATGGCTATGATTTTTAAGGTCATGCTTGCCTCCCGATTATTCAATCTATGCGTTTGGAAAAACCCTATTTCGATTGATAGGGTTGAACAAAAATTATATTTTAAGCAGCTACTTGGCTTCTTTCAGCAGGTTGTCAAAATACGTGATGGTTTTTTGCAGCCCTTCACGCAATGGAACGGTCGGTTCCCATCCCAATTTTTCTTTGGCAAGTGTAATATCGGGCTTGCGCTGTCTGGGATCATCCGCAGGAAGTTCTTCAAAAACGAGTTTAGATTTAGATCCGGTCAATTCAATCACATTTTCAGCCAGTTCAATCATCGTAAACTCGCCCGGGTTGCCGAGATTGATGGGTCCGGTGATGTCGTCTCCGGTGGCCATTAAGCGGATCCATCCTTCAATGAGGTCGGAGGCATAGCAAAACGAGCGGGTCTGTTGGCCATCGCCGTAGATGGTGATGTTGTCGCCTTTGAGCGCCTGCATGATGAAGTTGGAAACCACGCGGCCGTCTTGCGGATGCATACGTGGCCCGTAGGTATTGAAGATTCGCACCACTTTGATGCGCACATTGTGCTGGCGCCAGTAATCAAAGAAAAGGGTTTCGGCGCAACGCTTGCCTTCATCGTAGCAGGAGCGAATGCCGATGGGGTTTACATTGCCCCAGTAGCTTTCCGGTTGCGGGTGGACGGAAGGGTCGCCATACACTTCCGAGGTAGAGGCTTGGAATACTTTGGCTTTCACACGTTTGGCCAGACCTAGTACGTTAATCGCGCCATGTACACTGGTTTTAGTGGTCTGTACGGGGTCGAATTGGTAGTGCACCGGCGAGGCGGGGCAGGCGAGATTGTAGATTTCATCGACTTCGACGAAGAAGGGAAAAGTTACATCGTGACGCATGAGTTCGAAGAAGGGGTTGTTCATCAGGTGCGCAATGTTCGCCTTACGTCCGGTGAAAAAGTTGTCCATGCAAATTACATCGCAACCCTCGTCCAGCAACCGTTCACACAGAAATGATCCTAAAAATCCAGCGCCACCGGTTACTAATACCCGTTTTTTCAGTAAATCCTTCATGCATTTCCTCGCCGTTTAAATTAAGCGGAGAATATTACATTTGTCCTCGAAGAAATAAATTCCAATCCAAGGAAATTTCTTAGATAGTCTCGCTCATAGTTGAAACCACCGGAGATCAAATGTCGGGAACTTTAAAAAAAATCATCGACCGCGAGGCTTGGTTGGCGCAGGTGCCAAATCGGAGCACACCACTGTTTGCCATGTATTCCTCTGTAACCGACTGTATTGTGACGGATACGGCAATTATGACCGTGCCGGTTGATGACCACATGGTGCATCGCGGCGATGGAGTCTTTGAGAGTTTTAAGTGTGTCGATGGAAGTCTCTATAATCTAATCGCCCACTTAGAGCGCCTAGAGGAGTCGTGTAATCAGTTGGGCATTGCGTTGCCCGTATCGCTAGACGAAATGGCATCGATTATCGTGCAAACCGTTCGGGTGGGAGAGCAACCCAATGCCCTCGTACGGCTATTAGTATCGCGCGGGTTGGGAACGATGGGGATCAATCCGTACGCCTGTCTTGGCCCAGAGTTATATATCGTAGTCTATGAGCTTCCCCAAGCCAGTAGCGAAAAAATGCCCGAAGGAGTCAGCGTGGCCGTAAGTAAGATTCCGGTGAAGGCCGGGGTCTTTGCCAAAATCAAAACCTGCAATTATTTACCCAACGTGCTGATGAAAAAAGAAGCGGTCGATCTCGGTGTCGATTTCACGATATCACTCGATGAAAGCCGTAACCTTGCCGAAGGGGCCACGGAAAATATTGGGATCGTAACGTTGGGTAAGGAACTTTTTATGCCTCCGCCCGATCGCGTATTAGCTGGGACAACCGCGCGGCGTGCGTTGGATTTTGCTAAACAACTCAAACAAGAGCGCGTGTTGTCGACCGCCGAATACCACCCCATTAGCCTCGGTATGGCGCGGGCCGCCGCTGAGATTCATATCTATGGAACCACACTCAATATCACGCCCGTAACCCATTTCGAAGGAAACCCCGTCGGTAAAGGCGTTCCCGGCCCGATTGCCCAAACTCTATTCGAGATGCTTCGGGAGGAAATGATTCCGGACAGTACCCGACTAACCAAGGTCTTTTGAACATGGGCATTGAAATCGAGCGCAAGTTTTTAGTGAAAGAGGAGGGTTGGATCGCCCTCGCTGGAGATGGATTGGATTGCCGACAGGGCTATATTTCTTCCGCTCCGGATAAAACCGTCCGTGTTCGTGTTATGGGCGCACAAGCGTTCCTAACCATTAAGGGATCCACCCGTGGAATCACCCGATCTGAATGTGAATATAAAATCCCTCTATCGGATGCCGAATCTCTACTGGCACTGTGCGGTGATGCAGTGATCAAAAAAAAACGCTACTTGATCCAGAGCGAGGGCATGCGCTGGGAAATCGATGTGTTCACGGGGGCTAACGCGGGTTTAGTCGTTGCCGAAATTGAATTGGAATCGGAGGATCAAAAAATCGACCTTCCCGGTTGGCTGGGCAAAGAAATCTCGGGAGATTTCCGATACTTTAATTCTGCACTTGCTCGGCATCCATTTAGTGAATGGGCTTAGAACTACTCGGCAGAAAATAAGTCCAGCGGACTATGCGCGAGAAAGGTACTTACGTTCTTTGGTATCAACCTTAATCGTTTCGCCCGATTCGATGTATTCAGGCACTTGCACAATCAGTCCGGTCGTGAGCGTGGCGGGCTTGGTGCGCGAAGTGGCCGATGCTCCTTTCATGGCGGGCGGGCATTCAACGATTTCCAGATCGATGGTATCCGGCATTTGTAACGTCAAAACTTTACCATCGGAAATCAAAGCTTTAATCCCTCCCATATCTTCGACCAGAAAGGGGAGGATTTCCTCGATATCGGCCTTAAAGAGTTCAAACTGTTCATAGCTTTCAAGATCCATGAACGCATAGCGCTCACTGTCCTGATAGAGATATTGAGCCTCCGTGATGTCGTAGGAGGTCTCCTGAAGAGCATCGTCGCTCCGGTAGGTTTTATCGACCTTCTGTTGGGTGGAAACATTGCGAAAGCGAACTTTATAGATCGTTCCGCCGCCGCGAGCCGTGGGTGACTGCTGGCCGATGTGTTGAATAATGTGCGGTGTGCCATCGATGTCGATAACGGACGATTTCTTTAAGTCACAGGCTTTGATCATAAATTTACTCCTTACTTTAAAATGCGGAATATCCTTAAATGCGGGGTAATAATCAAGTGGATTGCTATTTAGATGAATTAATCAGCGCGGCGGAAAAGCCAGCGCCGAATCCGTTGTCAATATTGACGACGGTAATATTGGGTGCACACGCGTTGAGCATAGTGAGCATCGGGGTCAGGCCGCCAAGGTGAGAGCCATAACCGACGGAGGTCGGCACCCCAATGACGGGGCAGGGGGCAAGGCCACCGACGACGGAGGGCAACGCGCCTTCCATCCCCGCTACGGTAACGATGCAACGCGCGCTTTGGATCTTTTCGGTGTGGGCCAAAAGGCGGTGGATGCCGGCTACGCCGGCATCGTAGATACGTTCGACCTTTGCTCCGGCAATGGAGGCGGTGACGGCGGCCTCTTCGGCGACGGGAATATCGGCCGTGCCGGCGGAGATGATAAGTACGCTCCCCGTTTTTTCTCGGTTCTCCGCCTCAAGCGTGATGGTGCGACCCAGCTCGTTGTAGATCAATCGGTCATTCATTTTTTGGAGTTTAGAAAACAGCTCCGGCTCGGCGCGGGTGAGTAGAATATTGTCGTTCTTCTTTTCGAGGGACTGAAAGATTTTTTCTACCTGTTCGTGGGTCTTTCCTTGGCAGAAGACGACCTCAGGGAAGCCGGTACGTAGGGCGCGATGGTGATCTACCTTGGCAAAACCCAGATCCTCGAAGGGTAGGTGTTTGAGGGTGTCAAGCGTTTGTTTTAAATCCACGTCCCCGTTCTTAAATTGATTGAGCAGGTGTTCGAGTTTTTCTATTTCCATGGTGGCGTCCTGGGGAGCAGGGATTTGAATGTATGGTTGAGTTGCTGTTGGTATTTAAGAGAGAATCCGCCCGCGAGAAACTCGGAGTAGGCTTCGTCTATGAAACACTGCCAACTCTCGATTTCGTGGCCGGGGTTAATCGGAAAAAAGTTACAGCCAATGGCTTCGGCCGTGGCCATATCACCGGGGGCATCGCCAATCATTAGGATGGCTTTAGGTGAATACCGGTCGACGGCGGCCATAGTGAAGTGGTCGATTTTACTACCCAACTCAGGGCCAGCGATGACGGACACATAGCGGTCTAGGTTGTCGCGGTACCAATCTTTAAGCAGGGCGGTGGCCTGAGTTTGTGAAATGACAATGACATCCGAGCGTGCAGAAATTAATTTTAAAGCGTCTTCAGATCCTTGGAACGGCGGCGGGTCAGGCATATTTTGATCGATATCAATATTTAATTCGAGGCTCCAGACGAGGACGGCGGCGAGCAGGGAGCTGCCGGTTCGGGCGGCTTCGGTTTGGAGTGTGGCATTGCTGAGCGGGAGGCCGGAATCGCAATAGATTCGTAGATCGGCGGGGTTGGGCAGGGTGGCATAGTCGTGCGCTTCCGGCCAATCGTTGAGCAGCTCGAAGGTTTTGCAGAGGCCAAGAAAACGGTTAAGGCCTCGGTAGACGGAATGGAGGTAGGTGAACTCCGCGGCGGCGCGTACCTGCGGTTCGATGGCCTCGAGTTTCCAGTGGCGGATGATGGCCGGGTGGAAGAAGTCCTTCTGCTTGGCTTCCATGGTATCGAATACACACCCGTCGGAATCGATGCCGACAAAGGTTCGGAAACGCGGGAGAAAGTTGATGAGATCGTCTGTAGTGAATTCTTTCATAACTATTATTTTAAGTGGATCGAGATCCTAATATTGGAGAGCGAATGGAAACAAGATTTTACGTAAATAAGGTTGGAAAATCCAAGCACTCTCCGCTACGTTTTATTTTCTTATATCCATTAATCCGCATAAACGAATAGAGGGCGATTTTATGAGTAAAATTCGAGTTGACCATGTTTTCACTTCCGAGTCCGTTTCCGAGGGGCACCCCGACAAAATTTGCGATCAGATTTCCGATGCCATTCTCGATGCGTGTCTGGCTCAGGATTCCAAGAGTCGTGTGGCGTGCGAAACATTAACCACAACCAATTTGGTGGTAAATGCAGGCGAAATCACCTGCGCGGGGTGGTCTTCGATCGATCCCGAAGCGATTGCCCGAGGTGTTGTACGCGATATCGGGTACGACCGTGAGGAACTTGAATTTTGCGAGAGTACCTTTGAATATATCAACCGCCTGCACGCACAGTCGCCCGATATTTCGCAAGGCGTGACCGAGGGAGAAGGCTTATTTGATGAGCAGGGTGCGGGCGACCAGGGCATGATGTTTGGTTATGCCAGTAATGCCACGGAAGAATTAATGCCGGCGCCGATCGCTTTCAGCCATCGGTTGCTCGACGAATTACAGAAGATTCGCAAGGCCGGAACGCTTTCGTATCTGCGCCCCGATTCGAAGTCACAGGTATCCGTTCAGCATGTTGACGGGAAACCGGTGGCTATCGATACGGTGGTGATCTCGCATCAAACCGACGATGTCTCGCTGAAGCAAATTCGCGAAGACCTCATTCAGGTTTGTAAAGAGGTCCTCGGTCCGACCGGACTATTGAAGGCCGATACTGAATATTTTATTAATCCAACCGGTAAATTTGTTATTGGCGGCCCACACGGCGACGCGGGGCTGACGGGGCGTAAGATTATCGTCGATACCTACGGCGGGGTGGGGAGTCATGGCGGAGGCGCTTTCTCCGGTAAAGACCCATCGAAGGTTGACCGTTCGGCGGCGTATTATTCCCGCTACGCTGCGAAGAATATTGTTGCAGCTGGGCTGGCTGATAAGTGTGAAATTCAAGTGGCCTATGCTATTGGCGTACCAAAGCCCTTAAGCATTAATGTCGACACCTACGGTACTGGAAAGGTGGATGATCACGTGATCGAAGGAGTGTTGAAATCGGGTGAACTGTTTGATTTTCGCCCAAGCGCACTGATCGCTGATCTGGGCTTACTGACCCCGAAGGGATGGAGCTATCGTGATTCGGCCGCCTATGGCCACTTTGGTCGCCCGCAGTTTCCTTGGGAGCAGACCGATAAGATCGAAGCGCTTCGAAATACCTTGAACCTGTAGCGGTCGTATCTGACACTGGTTGAAGACATGGGCGGTGAGTATAAAATTGAAGACATCGAAAGCTATCTTCTCGATGTGATTGAGGGTCGACGGACGGGCAAGATTGCCACGCTATTATGCGGAATTTTGCGCGTACTTTCCTGGATCTTCACGGTTATAGTTCAGGTACGCCTATGGCTTTACCGCCACCGCATTATCCGGCCAAATACGCTGGGTTGTCAGGTGATCAGTGTTGGTAATCTGACGGTGGGCGGCACCGGCAAGACGCCGGTGGTGGAGGTCTTCGCTCGTAACCTGCAAGAGCAAGGCCGGAAGGTCGCCATTCTCAGCCGCGGGTATAAAAGTAAGGAACTTCCGTTCCTTCAGAAAATGACCCAACGCATCACCACCGGGAAAATTGAAACCCCGCCGCGCGTGGTTTCCGACGGTAAGCGACTTCTACTCGATTCTCATACCGCGGGCGATGAACCGTATATGCTGGCCTCTAACTTGCCCGATGTTTCAGTGGTGGTGGACAAAGACCGTGTCAAAGCCGGGAAATATGCAATCAAGGAATTGGGGTGCGATACGCTAATTCTTGATGATGGCTTTCAGTACCTAAAACTTGGCCACCGTTTAGATATTGCTTTGGTCGACCAGACCAATCCCTTTGGCGGAGGGCATCTGTTGCCGCGCGGCTTGCTGCGGGAACCGATGCGGAATATTAAACGCGCCGGTTTTATTTTCATTACGAAATGCGAAACGGGCGGTGCACCGGAGCTTAAGGAACAGTTGCGGCGGATGAATCCCCACGCCGAGATTTCGGAGTGTCGTCACGCGCCCAAGTTCCTAAAGGATGTTTTTGGCGAAGCGATTTATGATTTGGATTGGCTTAAGGGTAAAAAAATAGCCGCCGTTTCAGGGATTGCAGTACCCGAAAGTTTTGAAAATGCCTTGCGGAGTTTTGGGGCAGAGATTGTTTATACGCGCCGTTTTTCCGACCACCATCGCTTTACCCAGCAGGAAGTCATTAATACCATCAACCGCAGTATCACGAGCGGGGCCGATGCGATCCTGACCACCGAGAAAGATGCGGTTCGCTTCCCCTTTGTCGAACGCCGCGATATTCCAATCCTCTTTATGCGCGTTCAAATCGAGATGCTCAGCGGTGAAGAGGAATTTATGGACTGGATCTCTCGGATCTGTTTCAAGAATCATCGTCCCGTTTAGAAGGGATGCAAAACACCATTAAAAAACTCGCTCGACTACTTGAGATTTATGCACGGATGGAAAGGTGGAGGGGGCATGCCGTATGGTCTGGGCTATCATCGAAGTAGACGATGAATTTTAATTTATAGTTGGCATGTTTTTTTCAAAACGTCCCTCAACGGGCTCGGAAAAGCGAAATAGATTCAGCCCGCAAAGTATCGAAAAAACAGAGATGGAAACATACGGCGGAATTCAAGGTCAAGGTTGCTTTAGAGGCTTTGAAAGGGATGGATACGGTGAACGAGATTGCGGCGAAGGCGAGGTTATCCCTCTTCGTCAAAGGTCATGATAAAATTAAAGGCAAGGTCGTCTTCGGTGAGCCCGTTATACATGACGCGGACGATTTGATCCGAAGTATCGAGCAGTTCGGTTTCGGTCAGTATAAGTTCCAGTCCGATCTGATTATAACGAAGGGTGGAGAAGAAAACTCCGAGCCCAATCAAGAGGGCTGCAGCGAGGGCCACCGCAGGGTTGAAGATTAATATTTTTCTACCCTTCTCTGGCGCTAACCAGCGGGCTTCACGTTTTACGTGGTTTAATACAGCGATAGGGGGTTCATCCGTGGCTTTGAACGCTTCCTGCGATTCCATCACGGTATGCTGAAATCGGTGGCAGGGTTTGCAATCGTGCAAATGTGTAGTCAGTCCGCTTCGTTTTTTTTTGGCCATTTCGCCGGAATCTTGTAGTAAAATTAGTTTTTCTGCTTCATTACATTTCATGACAGAGCCTCCTGCAACTCATCATACTCTTCCTTTAGAATAGAACGTAGCTTGGCCAGTGCATATTGCATTCGAGCCAAACATGTATTAATCGAACAGTTTTGAATTTTTGCAATTTCCTTGAAGGAGGTATTGGCATACATCCGCATTAGGAATACTTCCTTTTGTTCTGGCGATAGCTGCTCCACGGCCTGTTCAATCCGCTTTCCAAGTCCGGTTCCACCAACTTCTTCGGCCGGAGAGATGCCTGGTGCGGGCAAACGGTCTTCGAGCGTACCGTCTCCTTCGCTTCCGGTGACGGTCTGCATCGAGACATTGCGCTTGTTCCGACGTGCTCGATCGATCACTAGATTATGGGCGATTCTGAACAGCCAGTTGAGGAAATTTTTATGGCGAAATTTATGAATATTTTTTAGCGCGCTAAACCAGGTTTCCTGAAAGATTTCATCGGTATCCTCGCGGCCCTCGGTCATTTTAAGGATAAAAGAATAGAGGGGCCGTTTATATTTCTCCACCATCGGCTCCAGCGCATTCGCGTTGCCGCCGAGATAGGCCTTTATGCAATCGGTATCCGTTTTATCCATGGCTAATGAGGACTGATCCGTGATTTGTAAAGTTTACGCATCCTCATAAAACGAGAGTGCGTTCTATCTATTGTATGAATTCGGAGCGAATTTTACCGGAGATGGGGTCATTTTCTAGTTTTACACCGAGGCCGCGTTGATTTTTAAACTCCAGCACAAACCAGTCAGATTGACCATCAGGATAGTAGTGGATGAGATAAAGGTCTTGATATTTTTCTTCGTCCTCGATCCAGTCTTTTTCAAAGTGGGCCGCATGGATATGTTCGGGTAGGAAACGATGGATTTCCTTTTCAATTCCAGCATTATCGGAATTAGAAGCCCCTTCCACATAGCCAAGCCGCTTGAGCACATCCTGATTTAGCTCGCCGTCGGCTGCATTCGTGGAGGTTTGCTCCGCGCCGCCCAGGAAGATTTCCATCGTCACGTGGTTAATCACAACGGTCATCGTCTTTTCTCGCATGATCGCCATGCTGCGGGCATAGCGCGTCATGCGATTAACGGTGCGCGCTGTGACGCGTAACTGCATTCCTTTATATGCGTGGGCAAAATACGGAAGCGAAACCCCCAACATGACGAGGGAGATCACCACCACAAGGATGACTTCAATTAACGTGAAGCCGCCCTTTCCTGTGGGTTTTCTAAGCACCGATGTTTATTCCCAGTTATTAACCACGGTGCCTTTAGGCGAGGTGCAGGAGAGGTCGAACGTATGGTTGTTGTGCGATCCTGGTGCGGTGTAGGTGAAGGGTTTGTCCCATGGATCCGTTGGGATGGATTTTTTTTCCATGTAAGGCCCACCTTTAGATTCATCAAGTAGTTGGTCGAGGCTTGAGGGATAGTTCCCATTCATCATTTCAAATTCCTGAACCGCCATACTCAAGGCAACAATGTTTGATTTGGCTTGGGAAATTTTGGCTTTTTCGGTTTTTCCTCCCATGCGCGGAATTGCAATTCCCGCTAATATTCCAATGATGACGACCACGAGGATGATTTCGATCAGGGTAAAACCTGATTTTTTATTTAAATGCTTATCACACCTTTTATTTGTCATGGGATATCTCCTTCTTTCTGGGTTTAAACGTGTAGTGAGTCTGTGAGTGTAAGTACGGGAAGTAATAGGGCAACGGCAATTCCGCCAATAACGATCGCCACAAAAACGATGAGCAGGGGTTCGAGTACGGTGGTGCAGGTTTGAACCAGTCGATCCAGTTCGCTGTCGTAGCGGCGGGTGATGTGTTTTAGCGAGCCGGCCAGGTCGCCGGTCTCTTCGCCAACCGCCAGCATATCAATGAGCAACCGTGGGAAAATCTTACCTTGCGCAAGCGGACCGGAGAGGCTTGAACCATCGGTCACTCGTTCGCGCGCCTTGCCGATTTCTTCTGAAATAACGACATTGTTGACCGTTTTCTGCACAATTTTAAGGGCGGGTAGTACCGAAACTCCATTATGCAGTAGAGTGCCGAGGGGTCGCGCAAAATGGGCGTACGCATTGGTCGTAATGATGGCTCCTGCAATGGGGATTCGCAATACGGCTTGGTGCCAGGTTTTTGCCCTGATCCCTCTTTAATCCATTTTTTGAAGAGGACGACGCCTCCGGCCATTAGGCCGATCAGAATCAGGCCATAGTGGGTAATAAAAGTACTGATGGCCATAAGCGCAAGCGTAGGGGCGGGCAGGGTGGCGCCCATATCGTCAAAGGTTGTAGCAAATTTAGGGACAATAAATACCATCAGTCCAATTACCGCGAGCGCACCCACGAGCATAACAATCATGGGGTAACTCAGTGCGGCGATCACCTTCCTGCGTGCTTCTTGTACGCGCTCATAGTGCACGCATATATGTTCGAGTGAGGTCGGTAGATTACCACTGGCCTCGCCCGCACGTACGAGGTTGATGTAGAGTGTAGAGAAGGTTTCAGGATAGAGTTCCAATGCGTCTGAGAATGCTGTGCCTTGAATAATTTCGTCGCGTAGGGTTTCTATAATGGAGCCAACGGCACCTTGGTCTTTACGGGCTGCGAGCGTATGCAAGGCGCGACCAATCGTCATTCCAGAAGCCACAAGATCGGATAGTTCACGCGAAAAGAGCAGCAGTTCCTGCATCTTCATCTTAGACTTGCGCTGGAAGCCGAGTTCAAAATTGAACCGTTTTTTACCGCCCGAATCTTGGCGGACGGTTTGGGTTGTTTCGGTAATAGAAACCGGGATTTGTCCCATCGCTTCGACCTGAGACACCGCGCCTGTGCGGTCGCTTGCTTCAAGCACGCCTTCGACTCGCTCCCCTTTTTTTGACCGTCCTATATATTTAAAATGCGCCATGGTAACCCATACCTAACGATACTGATTCGAAAATATTTTAACGTGGGGGAAAAGAATACTGGATTAGTGAGTTTTTGAAAGGGTGGAAGGCTGGAAAATCAGGCCCGTGGATGGAATTGTTGGTGAATAGATTTAAGGTGCTCGGAATTGACGTGGGTGTAGATCTGGGTGGTGGCGATATCCGCGTGGCCGAGCATCTCCTGAATGACGCGTAACGGTGCTCCATTTTGAAGGAGGTGGCTGGCGAAGGAGTGGCGTAAGGTATGTGGGGTCACAGTTTTCATAATCCCCGCCTTTTTGGTGTACTGCTTGATGATCTGCCACAGCCGTTGGCGGCAGAGTCCAGCCTCGCGTTTAGAAACAAATACATTTTTCACCTGTGGATTTTCGCAAAGCAGAGTGCGTACGTCCTCTAGATAGCGATTCAACAAACGAATGGACTCTTCCCCAATGGGAATAACCCGCTCCTTTCGACCTTTACCAATGCAACGGACATAGCCCTCGTCAAGGTGCAGGTCGAGAAGCTGGAGATGGGCGAGCTCGGAGACACGCATGCCGGTGGCATAGAATATTTCTAATATGGCGCGGTCGCGAATGCCTAGCGGCTTATGCATATCGGGTGCTGCCAAGAGTAGGTCGACTTCTTTTTCCGATAGGGTGTCGGGCAGAACTTTCCAAAGCTTTGGCGAATCCATCGTATCGGTAACGTTCCGGTCGAGCAGCCCTTCCTGCTGGAGATAGCGAAAGAAAACCTTAATGGAAACGAGATGCCGGGAGATCGAATTGGTCGACATCCCTCGGGCCTTCATGGCCATAAGGTGATCGAGAATTTGTTTTCGACTCACTGGGTTAAGGGAAGAGATTCCCTTTTGCGTAAGCTCGTTTAGAAATTGCTTGAGGTCATCTGCATACGCCTTGCGCGTATTGATACTAAGTCCGCGCTCCAGCGAAATATGATCTAGAAAACTTTCTAATAACGCATTCATTAAAACCCATAGAGGCCACAGATTGTGCCGATTAAAATCAGTGTGGAGAATAATCTTTAAACGATCAGCTCTTCATCGGTAAGTAATCGATAGGCTTCGAGATATTTTTCGCGGGATTTCATGACGATCTCCTCGGGAAGCTCAGTCGCGGGCGGGGTTTTATCCCAATCGAGCGATTCGAGATAGTCGCGTACAAACTGTTTATCGAACGAAAAGGGCGATGAACCGGGTTTATAGGTATCGGCCGGCCAAAAGCGCGAGCTATCGGGTGTGAGAACTTCGTCGATAAGGGTCAGCTCACCATCTACCAGGCCAAACTCAAATTTGGTGTCAGCAATGATAATGCCCTTGGTCCATGCGAAGTCGAAGGCGGATTTGTAGAGATTCATGCTGACATCGATCAACTGATTACCAAGTTCCTCGCCAACGATCTCTTTCATCTGTTCGGTGGAGATGTTTTCATCGTGACCTTCGTCGGCCTTTGTGGAAGGGGTGAAGAGAGGTTCATCGAGCTTTCCAGCCATTTCATAACCCGCACGCAGTGGCATTCCGCCAATGGTGCCGGATTGCTGGTATTCCTTCCAACCCGAGCCAATGAGGTAGCCACGAACGATACATTCAACGGGCAGAAGTTCGGCTTTCTTTACGAGCATGGAACGCCCTCGGAGCAACTCGGCATGGTGTTGTAGTTCGGCGGGAAAGTCGGCCACATCGGTGGAGATCATGTGGTTCTTTACGATATCTCCGGTGCGGTCGAACCAAAATTTGGAGATCATGTTAAGTACTTGCCCCTTGTTCGGAATTCCGTTGGGCATGACGCAATCGAACGCAGAGATGCGGTCGGAGGCCACAAAGAGATATTGGTCACCAAGGTCATAAACTTCGCGAACCTTCCCGGTTTTAAATTTTTCAATACCAGGCAGTTCAATTAGGGTGGATGCTGAGGTCATATTTCTCCTTAAATATAAAAACTAAATAGCGCACTTCACCTATTAAATCACCATGTCTTCAAGTGACAGACGACTTATATTTTCAAGCGAGTCGGTTACGGCGTCGGCTTCGAATAAATAGTCTCGATCATAGCTGTTAGTTACGGCCAATACCTTCAATCCGGCGCCTTTGGCCGAAAGAATACCGAAAGGAGTGTCCTCGATAGCGATGGCGCTGGCGGGATCATCCACCCCTAATTTTTTGAGAGCCAATATATAGGGAGCCGGGTCGGGGTTACTCTTTTTGGTGTCTTCCGCCGTCACGATCACGTGGAATGAGTTTTCGATACCCAGATTTTTGATGATCGGAAGAATATCCTCTTTCAAGGCACCACTGCAGAGGGCCATCGGCAACTTGCGCGGAATGCTCTTGATTAGCTCAACGGCGCCAGGGAGTGGAGAGCCCTTTCCATTCTGAATGAGTTGCTGGAAGACGGCGGCTTTTTCGGTCATTAATCTTCGGAGATCGCGGCTCGAAACTTTTTCGCCCTTGACTTTAAAGGCCGCTCGAAAAGCATCGCGGTCGTCAAAGCCCATGTACATCTCGCAATACACTTCCCACGAGAAGCCTTTCCCAAGAGGCTCCAGTATGGCCTGGAAGGCTTGATGGTGCATCGGTTCGCTATCCACAATAATTCCATCAAAATCAAATAGTACGGCAGTCAGCATTCCAGATTCTCCAGTAAATGATCGTGAGAGGTAATCATAGTGGCGGGTTGGATTGCAAGGCACCGCTCATCATTTCCTGACGAAGGTAATGGTATAGCTGAAGAGTTCGGGGTCGAGCCAGTCAAGAGTTTGGTCGCCCACCTGGGCGAAGGGGTACATAAGATAGTTAACCGTGCCTCCCTCGACCGGTTGAAGTTGAAGATCCCGCCCTTGTCCGAGCTTGATGCGGTAGGCATCGACGCCTCCAAAAAAATATTCACGGTAAGTTGCTGTGGCAGGGTCGTCGAGTTGTAAATTTTCGACCAGCATTTTTTTACGAACATCGGCCGGGTCGACGGGGATCCATCCGGTTCCGGGTAGGAAAAACTCGGCCCAACAGTGTTGCCAGGTGGTGATATCCTGCACCGGCGTTTTTCCCATACGGATACCGAATACCTCGCGAGCAGGTACGCCTGAGGCGCGGCAGAGGGCGATAAATATGGAACTGATGTCGGCGCATTTACCGCAGGGTTGTTGGAGCAAGGTTGCGAGGTCGCCGGTGCCGCAACCGCGGGTATCAGGGTTTCGCCAAGTATTTTCTACCGTCCAGTCATAAATGGCACGTGCCTTTTCCAGTACACTTTTTTTCTCTTTGGTAATTTGGTGGGCCAACTGCCGAATGTTGTCGCCAAGTGGGGCCATGCGGGTGGCGCGGAGATAGAGGGCATGGTCAGCTGGATCCCATACCGGTTCTGTGGCCGGGAAAAGCGGTCGTTTCTGTTCCGCACGCGTCGCCGTAAAAGAAAGGATCAGATTCCGATGCGTTGCCGAATCATCCCACCGCGCAAAAAGCAGGGTCGTTTTAAACTCTGGATCGGTATAGAGAGCGGATTCGGAATAGTTTCCGCTAACCGTAATGTCGGTAATATTCTGTGCGTCGTCGGATGCAGCATAAGGAAGCCAGAGGCGCACTTCTTCATCTTGGTTATGGTTCGATAAATCGACCGAAACAGTAATCGTGCCGGATACCGTATTTCCCCATCCCTGAATGACGATCGTCATCCATAAGGCTGCGATGCTTAAAATAGTCTTGGACATACCGCTTAACTCTCTTTGTTAAAAAGAAGCGGAGTTTACCTCTTCGAAAACAATTGGCAATGGAGGAATTCGATCTTTATTTCGGTGAATTTTCCAAGGGAATCAGGCGAATTACGGTCTCTGAATATTCTCGAAAGGGTAGATTTTAAAGAAAGGGGTATGCAGTTAACTCAACCGACCGCAATATATAGGGGGTGCAGATGAAAAACGTGGCTAGGGCGTTTCATGCCGCCCTATCGAGTTTTGCCTTGCGATGCCGGTGCTGCCAGTACCCGTCGTAGGTGTCGCCGATGACGGAGGTTCGGATGTCGAGTATGTTTTGGGCTCCATCCACCTTCCAGAACATCCCAGATTGCTTGGTTCGTTTGCCGACCACGGTTTTACACCCGGCCTCCACGACGCC
>JAJRRI010000139.1 GCA_024279685.1 Verrucomicrobiota bacterium
ACAGGAGTGTGTACGGATCCATCCGAAACGGCTGTTTTTTAGGAATAACCAATACGCTCAGCCCTACCGCCAAGGTTTCATCCGTTCTTTGGAAGAGTAAAGTCGGCGCGGTTTAAAAACTCGCTCTACTGGGACAGGCTCGATCTAGGGTGCCGCAGTCGGTCAGAAAACAAAGAAAAGGTATCACCCCGACACGCAGGGGCAAGCCTTTGAAATGAAACAATCGTATTTTAATTGAAGATTTTCTACGAGCCGACCTGCACGCTCAAGGCCGAGACTCAGATCGCTGTTGTCCGGGCGATTAACGGCGGCGAACGGCAGATGAGCCGTGAAGATCAGCCGAATGTCGCCTATAAAAAAAGGGACGAAAACTCATCTTAGCACCACACCGCAGCGCTTGCAGTAAGCGGCATCGGCATCATGCTCAGCGTGTCCACAATCGCCACACGGGCGGCCTTTTTTCTGGCGGACGATTGAGTGGCCTATTTCTGCGGTGATGATGCCAGTCGGCACGGCGATGATGCTATAGCCAATGATCATAAGGCAGGCGGCCAGCGCCTGACCGATCGGGGTCT
Source organism: Verrucomicrobiota bacterium (assembly GCA_024279685.1). Classification (GTDB taxonomy): domain Bacteria; phylum Verrucomicrobiota; class Kiritimatiellia; order Kiritimatiellales; family Pontiellaceae; genus Pontiella. The sequence continues at coordinate 576 of JAJRRI010000139.1, forward strand.
GAGGTGAAATATCTCCATAGCCGACCGTAGTCAGCGTGACGATCGCCCAGTAGACCGACCGGGGGATGCTGGTAAAACCATTGGCCTCGCCTTCGATCACATACATAACCGAGCCGAGAATCACGACAATACTCAAGACCGCTATGACAAAGATACCGATCTTACGGCGACTGGCAATCAGTGCGTTCATCAGCAGATCGGCCTCCCCCACATATTGCGCCATTTTGAGGACTCGAAAAATACGGAGCATCCGAAGCACCTTGATCACATCAAAAAAGCGGGTACTTGGAATAAATAGACTGAGATAGAAAGGAAGTATCGCCAGCAGGTCGACCGTTCCAAAAAAACTATGGGCATAGCGCATCGGCTTTTCGGCGCAGTACAGTCGTACCATATACTCGATCGTGAATAGTACGGTGAACCCCGCATTTAAGAGGAACAATAGTTCCCCATATTCGGTGCGGATGGAATGCACGCTTTGGAGCATGGTTAGGGTTACGCTGACCATGATCGCGATGAAGAGCAGCACATCGAAGAGCTTTCCAGCAGGCGTGTCGGCCTCGAAGATCACTGAATAGAGTCGGGCTTTTAGGTGGGTTTTACTCATGGTAAGTACATCCTACTGGGGTTGTTTCCAGGTGATAAACAGGATAGCCTAGGGAAGATAATCCGGCATGGCCCAGGCCAACGGCACAGTCCCCCAAACCCGAACCGGAAATCTTTGCGCCTAGTATTTCAGGATGATTCTGCAACGCCGCTACGATCTCTTGTAACTCAGGCGTGTTAACTCCCATTTCATCCATCAACTGCTGATTATAATTAAGCAGCTGTCCTAAAGTGGGGAAATCATGATTTTGAAGGCAGGAAATCGCTTTCCCGACGCTGCGATCCATCTCTGAATAAATACGGTTATATTTTTCAGGATCGTCGGCATACCATTTTTCCACGGTACGGATCACCTCTGAGGTCGGGGTCTTATAGCCGCAATAGATCGCCGTGAGAGGAATGGCGACTTCCACGGGAAGGAATTGTGGCATCGTGGAATAGCCCACACAACCGCCAAAAACGCTCGCCGCTAGATCCGCGCCAGATCCCCTGCCCTGTACTGCATGCACGGTTTTGATCGATTGAGAGAAAAGATCTTCGTGTTTGGGGGCTTGGTTCATCGTCCAGCGCATCAGCGCGGCGTGCGTAGCCACGGTGACTGCGGCGGAAGAACCCAAACCAATGTCGGCAGAAAACTCCGATTCAATACGTAGTCGGAAACCGGAGGGAAGCCTCTCGCGATGCTGCTGGATGGCTTGGAGCACAAATTTGAGCGAGGGGTGCTCTGCTAAATTAGCGAGCGGACTTTGGTAGTTCCCCAAGCCCGAGCAGATTTCTACCTGATGATCTTCGGTGGGTGAAAGGCAGACGGTAATGCGCCGGTTAATGGCACAGACGAGCGCATGCTTCCCGTGGAGTACGGCATGTTCGCCCAACAACATTAGGCTACCCGGTGCGGAGGTGATGATGAGAGCCGCGGAAGCCATATGGTTAGACCATGCGGGTGCCGAGCGGATCACCCCGAACGGGCGAGACCGTATAGCCGTATTTTGCACAGAGCTCGGTGAGCGGGGTGCTAGAAAAAACCAAGACAACGCCGCCTTTGTCTCCAGTCACAGCGCCGGCGCCACAAATTTTAGCGGAGCCGCCGGAGGCCTCGATATCGGCAATCAAGCGTTGCACCCGCTGGGGTACCACGCCGATGGCAACGAGCAACCGATTATTTTCGCGGACGAGCCAACGCACCTTTTGTTCGTCGTTCGCACGAATGGCTTCTTCGAATGTATTCGTGACGGCCTCGAACTCGCTCCAGATTTCGCTCGTTTTGAAGTTTTTCTCCACCGCCATGACGCTTTCGCCGGTCGTCGTTTCGGGGATGCCCGTTTGCACCATGTACATCTTCATGCGCGGTAAAGACATTGGATTGGCCACGCCTTGTTGAAAACTAGCACACCCGCCATGGAGCGATATATAGGAATCAACTCCGCTCGGCTTTCCATGTTGGAGCTTCTCGGCTTCGAGGCTATATTCGTAATACCAATCGGGTTTGAAATCAACGCGCAGGTAATGACCTAAGGCTCGAATTTCGCTGAGCACTGTCGCGGCAGAAGAGCCCATACCACAACCGACTGGAATCGTGGAGCGGAGCTTGAGACAAACCCCCGTATCGATATGCCGGTGCAAACCGTCGAGCGTATGCACGAAGGCAAAACGAAAAAGATCGGCCGGCATGGTCAGGACATCGCGGATGCCGATTTTACCGTGCAAGAACTCGTTATATTTTTTATCCACTCGGCGCTTAAGATCGTTGAGGGCCATGAGTGTATGCGACCCGCTCCCTTCTCCACCGGGCAGGTCGAACGAGATTTTATCGCCGGCCTGCGGCGTAAGTTCGAAGACCGCACTACGATCGATGGCCATGGCAATGGCGGGCTTGCCATAAACCACGGCGTGTTCGCCGCTGAGGATCAGTTTTCCTGGAGCTACTGCCTTCATTATCTAATCGACCAATGATTCATATTCACGTTTGTGCTGGCTGATGCCCGAGAATCGGAACGGCCCCGTCTTATATTGCGGAAACACATATTCTCCACCATCGGTCGGCACGCCATAATTAAAAATATCTTCGTATTGTTGATACGTCAGTTCGATCCGATTTTCCAGCAAATTCCGGTGTTGTTCGGTATAGAGAAATTCGCGGTACCCCGATTGGATGACCCCGCTGAAAAATTCGGCAACACAGCCGGATCCATAGCTGTAGAGTCCGATACGCTTACCGGCCAAATCCTCTTCGGACGTATCGAGCAGTGAGGTTAGGCCAACATACATAGAAGCCGAATAGCAGTTTCCGGTGAGCCGGCTGTAGCGTAGCGATTCCTCCAGTAGAGCCTGCATCTCTTTCTTTTCAATCGGGATACCGAGTTTCCGCGCGAGTTTTTGATGAGCCTTTTCGGCCATTTTGGTGAATGGAATATGATAACAAAATCGATCAAAATCGTCCAGTGCCCGCCCCGATTCCTCGGCATACTGTTTCCACGATTCAAGCAGAGCGTGAATATAAACCCGAGTAGAATATTTCCCATCAACGAGGGCTTCCGAGCGATAGTTCGGTCGCCAAAAATCCATAACATCGTCGGTGTAGTAGCCGCTCTCCGGTTCGATGGCGACCAATCGAGGGTTAGCAGAAATCAACATGGCGACCGCACCGCAACCCTGCGTGGCTTCACCGGGGCTTCCGAGTTCGTAGCGAGCGATATCAGAAGTAATCACCAACGCCTTTTTATCCGGGTTACGAGCCACAAAACCGATCGCGAATTGGAGCCCCGCCGTTCCGCTATAGCAGGCTTGTTTAAGCTCGACCGTCCGACAGCGTGCTGACATTTCTAGCAACCCGTGTACATAAATACCCGCAGCCTTCGACTGGTCAATCCCACATTCTGTAGCAAAAAGAAGTAGTTCCACATCATCTAATTCCCCATCCTGCATCAGCGGATAGGCCGCGCTGGCCGCAAGGGTCACCACATCCTCATCGGGAGAGGGAATACCCATTTTTTCTTGGCCAATCCCAACATAGTATTTTTCCGCATCGACGGAACGCGCTTTGGCGAGGGTTTTGAGGTCTACAAAATAGTTGGACGTGTGAAAACTAAGCCGATCAATGCCAATATTCATCGAGAATCAATCCTTCGTTATCTTTCAAATCATCCATGCGCTCAGCGCCAAGTAGGAACATCGCCGTGGTGAATTCGCGCTTCACTCGCTGGATCACCTGCCGCACGGCATCGGACGACTCGCGGGCGGGGTTAAGGAAGGGTCGCGCCACCCCGCAAACCGTTGCGCCAAGAATGATGCTCTTAGCCATATCGATTCCGCTACGCACTCCACCCGAAGCAATCATTTTCACTTCCTGCCGGTACGGCTTCATCAGACACAAGGCCAACGGAGTCGGAATGCCCCAGTCGCTGAATAGTTCACCCAGTCCTGGGTCATCGCTACGATGACTTTCAACCCGACTCCACGAGGTTCCGCCGCAACCGGCAATATCGATATATTTAACTCCAGCCGCAAGTAAATGCTCTACATCTTCCGGCGAGACACCTGCACCGACTTCTTTAACGATAACCGGTTGTTTGAGGGTTTGCACAATGGTCGCAATTTTACCCCGAAGGTTGGAAAAATCAGTATCGCCCTCCGGCTGTACCGCCTCCTGAAGCGGATTTAAGTGAATATATAGGCCGTCCGCTTCGAGCACATCGACAACGGCCTCACAATCGGCAAAGCCCATATCATAATTTAACTGCACCGCACCGAGGTTCGCAAGCAGCAGTGCTTGGGGTGCATATTTTCGAAGTTCAAAACTTTCCCGTGCCGCATCATCTGAACGTAGCACTCGTTGCGATCCCACCGCAAAACCCACGCCTTCGGCCTCGGCTGCGATCGCCAGATTTTGATTAATTTTCACCAATTCCGCATCCGCCCCACCCGTCATTGAAGAGATGAGCAAAGGAAACGATAAATCTTTCCCCATAAATTGGACGGTCGGATTGACCTCCGCCAGATTGATTTCCGGCAGGGCGCGGTGGGTTAGGTGGATGCGATCAAAGTAGTGTTTCTGACGGTCGATATCTCCGCCTGCTGAAACAATGTTTATATGGTCGAGTTTTCGTTGGTTGATCGGTTTCATAGGGCAGAACTTTATAGCGTTTTCTTCACGACTTAAAAGCATAATCCCTCCTCTACACGCTCCGTTAAATTATCATTTTTGAGGAGATCTATACCTAAATCAGGATCCCTCGACTCCAATCGGAATTAAATGGCGTATTTAGATCTCATATTAATCCAACTTAAAATATCGGCATGGTTCATGCTTTTTATATTTTCAGCCCAAATAGACTAGGATCAAACCCATGCAGAGTACAAATTTTTCGCCCATCGATGATGCCGCCCTACTTTCCGCTCTGACCGCGCTCGGACGCACGATTAATATTAGTTCAACCTACGGCAACCACCATCCGGCATTCCAACAAGCCACAGCAGCGGCTTTGATAAGCTTACACACGCTCTTTTTAGATCGAAAAAAAATAATCATTGGAGCATTCAATGGAGCACTGACTGTGGACAGTACTCCCGTGGAAGCCTCGGGAACCCTATTGAAGTCTCTAGAACGCCGGTTAATCCGCCTGCGCATCACAGGTTTGTGTATTTCCGATGGCATAACGGAGGTCGAGTTGACTCAACTGACCGAATTATTAGCCAACAACGAAGCCGACGATTTTTCAGAAGGAATCAATCGAGCATCCTTCTCTCATATCGTATCGGAATCCACCCGATATGAAGTGGTAGAGGACGATCAAATTGTCGCTAATAAAAGCGATTTAGTCGGCATGGACGGCGCAGGAGTGCTTGTGTTAGAGGACGAGATGGAAAGCGAAAATTCAGCGGGCGGAACGGGGGATGGATCTCAAGTACATGTCGAACAAATTGTAGCCTTCCTTAAAGGCGACGTCGATCTCGATGAAGCGGGTCTGGGTGAAGAACTTTCCGAGCTTGCCTCCGATCCAGACCGTCTTGGGCGGATGATCATGGAATCAGTCTCCATACAACAGGCGGCCTCCGAACTTTCAGGCGAATCACTCAACGATGTGGTCCTTGGTTGTCTTCGCCGCACCTATGATGGACTTCGTAAACAGCCCGCCTTCCAATCTTCGGACGGGATCGCTGACCTTAAAAATGCCCTACTCTTATTGGAAGAAAGCATGCTCGATAAACTGCGATCCCTGACTGGAGAATCCGATCCCGAGCTTGATCGTGAAATTGTACAAGCCATTCGTGAGATGGATGAAAACCTTGGTTTCGAGCTAGCGGCTAGTCAGTCCGTCGAACACCATCAAGCCATCCAGAAAAACGAAGAGCAATTACACGCCTATCTTGCGGCCAATGGAGCCGATGCGGCGGAAGCCTTAATTTCTAACACTGATTTCCCAAATAGCGAATGGCGGCGGATTGTGGTGCAAAGCCAGCAACCCACAGATGGAGGATCTCCCGTGCCGATCGCAGCCGGACTAAGTACTCTGACCTCGGTCTTTGAAAAACTGGAAACGCTGATGCAGTCGGGTGCTTTCGATGGAAGCCAACTAAAAACCCTACTTGGACAGGCTACGGACAACATCGACGTAAGCGCGGACTCCACCAAAGAAAAGCTTGAGCTCCTCTCACAGCAACTCGACGACACCGGTACAATTGGAGGGCACGGCCTGAAAATGAGTCGTAAGGAATTATTATCCAGCCTCTCTGAAATTTCGCAGGAGCTCATGCAACCCTTAACCGCCATCAACGCATCGCTTGAAATGATGCTCGGCGGATATGTCGGAGAGATCAACCCCGAGCAGCGCCCCATGCTGGAACTGGCCAGCAATAGCGGAAGCCACCTGACCTACCTAATGAAAGAACTCATCGCCATTGTAGGCTGCCCTACCAATAAAGGAGTGGACGGCCGTTTCCATACCACGAGTAAGCAAGTCGTTCTGCTAGAAAATCAGTAGAACAAGACTGAGGGATCAAGTTCTCCTGTTTTTCATAGCTCCTATTCTTCTCCGTTATTAATACGGCAATTAAATATATGAATAATGAAAAACTCTGTTATAATGGGGAGCATGAAAATAAAAGATGCGCGCAGCCTGAGCTCGGAACAGCAAAAGATACTTAGAATCAAAGCCGTGGATATGGTTTTTAAACACG
>JAJRRI010000140.1 GCA_024279685.1 Verrucomicrobiota bacterium
AAACCGCGTCCGGGATTTTTTCGACGTTCCCGCAACCAGCGACTGGGAAAATCCAGCACCGCCCATCTACCCGCATCAGGAAACTTTCACTGCCAGTACGACAACCGCGTCGGGTGTCGTATACTGGCTCTCCAAAGACCCCATTGGCATTAGTGGTGGTTTGAACCTCTACGTGGCCTTCGGGAATAACTCGGTCAACTTCGTTGATCCGTTTGGGTTGAGGACTTCCTCAGATACACAAACAATGACGGTTAATGCTGGGCAATCTTATGGTGATGCTATGATAGGCGCTGTTTTAACAGCAAGGAATGCTGTTGAAAATACCGGAGCAAGTACCGGGCCAGCAGGTGGCGGAGTTTCTATTTCTGGTGCTGCTGAACAAATTGTTTCTGGTGCAGCAGCAGGATCTAAAGCCGTTCAAAATTCAGCCCTAGGATTTCGAAGTGCAATGAGTGGAAATATAACGGGCAAAGGGGCGAACCAAACTTTACTTCGAGGAGGAACGGTTTCGGTTACTGCTAAAAGTACCTGGTGGTTTATCTTTCTGAAAGATACAACACTAACCTGGAAGTTTACACCTAGTAACGATGATAATGACTGTTAAAATATAATATTATATAATATGGAGGATATATGAAAAGTGTTGAGGCTGTGTTTTTGTCGATACTTATAGGGCTGTTTGCTGGGTGCAAAAAAGTTAACCCAGATGAAGAAAAAATCGGGCAAATGCATAATGTCATGATAGGGATTGCAAGGGGATATCGCGTTGCCGAAATTTTCCCACCCGAAACTGGATCTTATGAATTTGAGGATGCAAAATCAGATATGTGGGGAACTTATTTTCGTATAGAATACGTAGAAATGAATCCTGTATTGCGTTCGGCGGGGCCTGATAAAGTGCATTATACAGACGATGATTTGATAGTGGAGTATTAACCGACTCCAAATCATTCAGAGCGGACACAGTGAAAAGGTACCAGCCCTTAAAAAGGCATCAGTACATCAGTGTCCGAAAAGTACCCTGATGAGGATCTAATGTGATGATATACAAGCACTCGAAAAAGCTCCTGAATCAACTCATCTAAACTTTTTAAAACCAACTGAGTTTCGCCCTCCATCGCGATAGCGACATCCTCCCGCTCGCCGAAACACGCTCCGTCCTGCAAACGATGGATACTCTCCGCGCTCAGTGGGGATTGAAATACGACGGGGAATAGCGGTGCGTGTTAAGTGATCAGCTTAATTAGAACTTTTGAAATAATGATCATCACAATGAGCGCGATGGGATAGGCGGAGACATAGCTAATGATGGGCACCTGCGAGTCGGTCTTGGCGGTGATGGCGCCGAGGGCTGGGGTGGAGGTCATCCCCCCGCAAATGCCGCCGAGGGCTTGCAGCATATTCATTTTGAAGAACTTGGTGGCGATGGGCCAAGCCACGATCAGCGGGAGGGTGGAAATGCAGATGCCGAGACCGAAGAGGGCGAACCCATGCTCCTGAAGGGTTGCCACCATTGAGCCACCGCCGCGTACTCCCGCGTTCGCCAGAAAGAAGACCAAGCCGAGCTCCTGCAACAGCAGGCGGGTGGGGCGAGGAATATGGCCCACGAGTCGCCCGACCTTGCCGAAGTGCCCGAGGATTAGCGCAACAAATAGCGGCCCGCCCGCTAGCCCGAGTGTAACGGGCTCTCCGCCGGGAAGGCCGATGGGCAGCAGGCCAACTATAATGCCGAGCGTGAGGCCGGCCGAGAGCGAGAGCAAATCGGTCGCATCGACCACACTGCTCCGGTGGCCGATGGCCGTAGAGAATTTCTTAAGGTCGTCCATGCGTCCAACACAGGTAAAACGGTCGTACCGTTCGATGATGGTTTCAGCGTTCGGAACGAATGTGAGTCCCAGCCGGGTGATGCGGGAGACGACCACTCCATAGTTACGCAGCGGAGCCATATCACCCATCTTCTGACCGATGAAGCCGGTGGAGGTGACGATCAGATCCTGCCGCTCGTTTTCAATGTCACGGAGCAAGTTGCGGTCGCTGCGTTGGCCGATTAAGTCGACGGCGATCGATATTTCATTGCTCCGACCGACGAGGAGGAGGATCTGGCTTTTCTCGAAGGTGTCATCGTATTGGAGCGGAACGAGCCGATCGTCTAAAAAGATACGGCAGATCTGGCACGCATTAAAGTTGGTCACGCCAGACTCTGAGATTTTTTTTCCGAACAGATTGGGATTAGTGACCTCGACGAGCACATTTTCAACGCGGTTGTTGCTGTCTTCGGCGGTCTTGTCCTTGATGGAATCGAGATCGGGTTTCAAGATACGGGGTAGTAGCTGGACAAAGAGCACCACACCGATCACGCCAAAGGGATAGGCGATCCCGTAGCCAATGCTGACGGCATCCGAACCTCCGAGAGCCTCCATCCCTTCTGTCGCGGCGGCGAGTGCAGGGGTGCTGGTTAGTGCGCCGGCAAAGAGGCCCGTAGCCAATCCAGGCGGAAGATCGAGTAGCTTGGCTCCGCCCCATGCCACCAGTCCGCCCAGTGCGACAATGAGCAGGGCGAGCTTGGCGAGTGTGGCTCCTTCGCGAGCCAGCGAAGCGAAGAAGCGGTCGCCCGCGCCGATCCCGACGCAATAAACAAACAGAACCAACCCGAGCGTGCCGATGCCTGCCGGAATAGAGTAGCCAAAATGGCCCGCCAGTAGCGCGGAGAACAGTACGCCGGAGCTGCCGAGGTTAATACCTTTTATCTTCACGTTGCCGAGTAAAAGTCCGGTAGCGATTATGGCAAAGAGCGCGATAAGGGGTTGGCTGAGCAAGAGTTGGTGCAATGCGGCGAGACTCATAATTTTTCCTGCGGGTTGAAAATTAAGGAGGGAGACTAGGGGCAGAAGGAGGCGATGCCAAGCCTGTATCCGCCCATACTTTCGAGAATAACTCCATTCCCCGTAAAGAGATAGCGCGCATTCCGCAACAAGGGTAAGTGGCGCGGGGGATCGCATTCTCTATCGGACTCGAGGCGTTTTGTTGGCTTGTTTTTTTGCGCAGAACTCTTAAGCTCTTTGGAGCTAAAAGCAGGAGGTGTGGTTTATGAAAAGGATGAGTTGGATTATTCTGAGCCTAGTCTGCACGGGCGCGTGGGCGCTGGAGATATCGAAAAGATCGGCGGTGAAAACAAACCTTACTGGAGAACGTAAAATGGAACTATTGTATATAAAAGAAACCACCCACTCCGTCGATGTGATGGCGGAGCGGTTGAAAGTAGCCGCAAACAATCATCAATTCGGCGTGCTGAATGTGACCGCCCTGCGCGCAAAAATGCAATCGCACGATCTAGATTTTCCTGCCGCGTGTAAGATCCTCGATGTGTGTAAGCCGCACCGTGCAAAAGCCGTATTGGATGGGAAAATGGAAATTTCGACGGCGTTACCATGTCGGATTTCAGTGTATGAAGAAGGCGGGAAAACAAAAGTAGCCACGCTGTTGCCCAGCAAGGTGTTAGGCCTGTTTGGAGCGGAAGGAATAGATGCGGTGGCTGAGTCGGTAGAGAAGGATCTTATCGCCATCATAGACGAAGCGACCGCACAGGAGTAGAGCGAGGCGCTCGGCCAGAAAGGAATAGATATCGAGCGAGAAAGGCTCGGAAATCAGGTGCATGGGTGCGACAATTCGTCGTTGGTCGAAATTCAATTTCATAGTTCAAGGATGCCGATAGGTGATAAATAAACCCATGCATATACAGAGAAGAATCCTTTCCATTTTCCTGCTATTGATCTGCACCTCGTTTGCGCAGGCCTCGGATAAGTTATTCGATAGCCTGCAGCCACGAGGAGTTGTGAATGATTTTGCAAATGTCATTTCCTCCTCCGATGAGCAACAGCTGATCTCTATGATCACCGAACTCCGGCAAAAGACTGGCGCGCAGATTGCGGTGGTGACGATCCCTTCGCTGGACGGCGGCGAGATCGACGACTTTTCGAATCGGCTATTTGAAAAGTGGGGGATTGGCCAGCAAGGGAAGGATAATGGACTGCTGTTTCTCGCGGCGATGAAGGAGCGCAAGATGCGCATTGAAGTCGGCTATGGACTCGAAGGCGCCATTCCCGATGCCAAGGCGGGGCGCATTCGGCGGGATATCATCACCCCCTACTTTAAGGCGGGCCAGCCAGGCAAAGGCATTGTAGTCGGTATTGCGGCATTGTCGCAGGAGGTGGCTAAGGAATATAACGTCACATTGACGGGCGCGGCGACCCGCTATCGAACGGCGACTTCCACAGGCCGCAAGGGCAACCCTATCGTTACGCTCATTCTTGCGATCGGTTTTATTATTTTCGCGATTCGCCATCCTCACCTAGCGATGCTCCTTTTGTTGAGCAGTGGGCGGGGCGGCCATAGCTCCGGCGGTGGATTTGGGGGCGGCGGCGGTTTTGGCGGCGGTATGTCCGGCGGTGGCGGATCCGGCGGTGGTTGGTAATTTTTGAAGGAGAAGCAATAATATGACACCTGAAAAACTAGTGAAAGAACTTAAGCAGGCCTGCCCGGCCGGGCTCAAGTCGGTGATTCTTTATGGGTCGGCGGCGGCGGGGGATCGGGTAGAGAAAAAGTCCGACTATAACGTGTTGGTGGTGACCGAAGATCTGGGGCTTGGAACGCTCAATGCCATTTCGAAAGCCGTGTCCGCATGGGCGAAGGCGGGCAATCCTGCGCCCATGCTTTTTACGAAGGAGCGCCTGGCACAAGCGACCGACGTATTCCCGATCGAGCTGCTCGATATCCGCGAGTGCCATACCGTTCTGCACGGCGAGGATTTGGTTGAAGGGCTGGAGATCGACACAAAAAACTTGCGGCTGGAAATCGAGCACCAGCTGCGCGGCCAGCTGATCCGCCTGCGGCAGAGTTATTTACTCACCCAAGGAAAACCCAGGGCCGTGGCCGATTTAATGACCCAGTCGCTTTCGACTTTTCTGGTGCTGTTCCGGGCGGCGCTACGTCTGTTTGAGCAGGAAGTTCCGCAAAAAAAATGGAAGCTCTCGAAAAACTAGCGACGCATTTGGAATTCGATCGATCTGTTTTCGAGACGGTACAGGACTTGAAAGACGGAACGAAAAAAGCGAAGGATGTTGCGGTCGACGAGCTATTCAATACCTATCTTATTACTGTGGAGCGCGTCATCGATGCGGTCGACGCTTACCTTCATAAAGGAGAATAAATTATGAAAATTGTACTCATCACCGTGGGCGCTCTGCTCGCGATTCTCGTTGTTTTTATCATGATGTTTGTTGGGGTGAATAATAAAATTATTGATCGTGACGAAGCTGCGATTCAGGCGTGGGCGAATGTAGAAACCGTATTGCAACGCCGCTATGATCTAATCCCGAACCTCGTCAATACGGTCAAAGGGTTCGCGAGCCACGAGAAAGAATTGCTCACGGAAGTTACCCGCTTGCGGAGTCAGTGGGGTGCGGCCAAGTCCGCTGGAAATAATGCTCAGAGTGTTAAAACAGCCGGTATGCTCGAAGGCGCGCTCGGTCGTCTGATGGTGGTGGTTGAAAAATATCCGGACATTAAATCCAACCAAAATTTTCTCGCGCTACAGGAAGAGCTATCGGGAACCGAAAATCGGATCTCCGTCGAGCGCCGCCGCTATAACGAGGCGGTTGCCGCGTACAATAAATACATTCGGAAATATCCCGGATCGATTCTTGCCGGCATGAAAGGCTACGAACGTAAGACCCCGTTTGAATCTGCGCCCGAGGCTGCTGCCGCACCGGTGGTGGAATTTTAGCCGAGAACGAGAAGGCCGGTTTTTTTAATTTTGAGATTATTATGACACTACAATGGATTGCACTTATTTTGGGTGGTTTAGCAACGGCGGGCGGATTAGTTGGCGTGTTGCGACCGGAGCTGATCAAACGCTTTGCCGAGTGGTTTCCGCGGAGCACGATTCCCGCATGGATCCTCACCGCGTTCTGCTGTGTGCTTGGAGCGAAAGAAGCTTTAGGCATGAATATGGGCTTCCTCGATGCGTATAAGAACTATATTTTCGTCCTCTCGCCTGTGGTCTTCATCGCTTGTGTCGTCTATATAAAAGAGCTGCTTGCGCCGCGTGCATTGGGTGGATTTCTGTTACTCATTGCGGTGCCCATTTTACAGGTCGCCCGCTGGCAGGAATCGGCTTGGCGGTTGGTGGTGGTGATTCTCGTCTACCTTTGGATCGTCTATGGCCTCGTGCTGCTGATGTCGCCGTGGTGGTTCCGAAAAACGTATGCCCCGCTCATGGAAAATTCCGCGCGTCTAAAGACCGTAGCTTATGCGAAGACGGCCCTAGGCATTGTGCTCCTGCTGCTTGGCCTTTTTATCTACTAATACCGCAGGCCCCATTTTGTTTTTCGGTGCTCGTAGGGGATCCGAATGCTGAAGCATGCGCCTTTGCCCGGGGAAGAGACCAGCCGCATCGTTCCGCCGTGGTTTTCGGTGATGATAAAGTAGGAGACGGACAATCCGAGTCCGGTTCCGTGGCCCACTTCCTTGGTGGTAAAGAAGGGTTCGAAGGCGCGCTTTCGCATTTCTTCATCCATGCCGGGGCCGTTATCCTCCACCTCAATGAGCACCATGGCGGCTTCTTTTTTCAGGCGTAGAGTGATGAGCGGTTCTTGGGATGGATCGGGATGGTCGATCATAGCTTGGGCGCTATTGGAAACGAGGTTGAGAATGACCTGCTGAATTTGACTGCTTTCGCAAGGGATTGGGCCGAGCGTAGGATCAAAATCTCGGTCGATCCGGATGTGCCGGAAGTCGAAGCGTTTTTTCAGGTTGTAGTCGTTTGAGGCGAGTTCGAGGCTACGTTCCAGCAACTCCGCCAAGTTATTCAACTCAAAGTGCGACTCCTCTTTGCGGCTACAGCTGAGCATGTTGTCGACAATTTTGGCGGCTCGTCGCCCGGCTTCGGTGACGGAGTCCATCATTTTGAGCAGGCCACGATCCTCCATGTAGGCTTGAATCGCCGCGAGCGAGGTGCCGGCCGCTTCGGCGGCAGAGAGGTTTCGCTCGGTATTATGGGTAATCCGGTTTTGCATAACCTGCAGGTTCTGAAGAATACCGGCCAATGGATTATTTATCTCGTGGGCCATCCCGGCGGCTAATCCCCCGACCGACATCATTTTCTCGGACTGCACCATCATTTCCTCGATGCGCACGCGGTCGGTTACATCGTCCACGCGGATCACGGCGCCATCGTCCCCGTCGGTGGTAATGGGGTAGACGGTAACATCGGTAAAGCGCTGCTCGTTGCCGATCGTGCAGGGAATATGCTCATCGTGCTGAAGCTTCCGGTTTCCAATGGCTTCAATGATTCGATTCATTTCCTCGCCGAGATTGGGAAAGACCTGATCGAGAGGTTGCCCTTGAGCCTGTTCGGCGAGGATTCCGGTTATTGTTTCGGCCTCACGGTTCCATTGGGTCACCCGATTTTCAGCATCGACTCCTACGAGGATAGAGGGCATGGAGTTGATAATATTACTCAGCAGGTTGCGCAGGGTGAGTAACTCTTTGGTGGCCTGGAGGCGTTCAAGTTCAGCGGCGGTTCGGCCTGCAAACACCTGCATGATGGAGGTGGAAAAATCGAGATTTTGGATCGGGGATTTGTACATGGCGACCATGCACCCGTGCGAGCGGGATTCGGAGTCGACGAGCGGAATGCCGATGTAGCTACTGATCCCGAGTTTCTTGAGCATTTGGGTGTCGGGAAAGCGCTCACGAACATCCGAAATGCAGACGCAAATTTTCCCGTCCATCACCTGCTTACAAGGGGTGCTATCGAGGGGATAGTCGAAGTTTTCACCCACCTTCCCGTTGGCCGAGACGGCAATCGTGCGCATGGTATCCGGGGCGCCATCATTGGTTTTGCTGATAAAGGTAAAATCGGCATCGAGCGACTTGGCCAGCTGAGCGACCATGGAGTTGAAGAATTGGTGACCCACGGAGGAGACTCCTTCGACAATATTGCGGATGCTATCCTCAATCAGGACGCGTTCTGTTACATCATCCACACGAATCACGGCGCCTTTAGCATCGTTTTCGAGTAGGGGATAAACGGTAATATCGGTATAGCGTGTGTGGCCGTCTTTATACTCTGGAATCCGCTCTTCCTTTTGTGTGGCCCGTTCGCGGATTGCGCGCTCGACCTTAATCATCTGCCTGGATAGCTGTGGAAATGCGCCCTTAAGCGGCTGGCCGGAGGCTTCGGCCGCTTGGATTCCAGAGGCACGCTCGGCCTCGCGATTCCACTGGGTGATATGCCCGAAAAGGTCGACTCCCACGAGGATGGAGGGCATGGAGTCAATGATGTTACTGAGCTGGGCACGGAGGTTGCGTAGCTCTTCCGTCGCTTGTTTGCGGAGGGTAATATTCCACGATGTGCCGAAGGTGCCCACCACCTTCCCGTGCTCGTCATAGCGGGGAACTTTCGTGGTGAGATACCACCGATCGCCACTCGGCGTGGAGCAAAACTCTTCTTTTTGGAGCGGTTTCTCGGAACGCATGATTTCGAGTTCATCGTCTAGCTGTTGCTGAGCTTGAGCGTGTGGCAGGAAATCGAATTCTGTTTTTCCAATAATCTCTTCGGGAGGCAGATGAACTTCGGTGGCCTTGGCGGCATTGACCTCGATAAAGCGGCCGTCGCTATCCTTGAAGTAGATCAGGTCGGGCGCGTGTTCCATGAATGAACGGAATAGATTGCGTTCGAATTCGAGCTGTTTTTCGATTTCCATTCGTTCGGTAATATCGCGGGCGATGCCTCGATAGCCCTGAATGTTCCAGTCTTTGTCATAGAAGGGTACCGCGCTCGTTTCAAGAACAACAGTTCGGCCATCTTTATGTTGGTTAATGTTTACAAGCGAGTGGATCGGAGCGCCGTGCGTGGCAATGTCGGCGAAGAGGGTTTTCATGGTCTCGCCTTCTTTTTCCGGCATGGTTTTCGTGAAGCGCTGTCCGAGCAATTCCGAGGGGGTGTATCCAAGTAGGTTTCCGACCTGCGGGCTGGCGTAGGTATAGTGGCCTTCGGGGTCGACTTCCCAAATCCAATCAGAGGTGGTTTCCACGAGATTCCGGAACCGTTCTTCGCTTTGTTTTAGCGCGGCTTCGGCTTCGGTGCGGGCGGTAATATCGCGCGTGATTCCGCGGAACCCGGCGAGCTGTCCGGTGTTGTCGGTAAAGGCCATTCCGCTGGTTTCGAGGATAATTTGGTGGCCATCCTTATGAATATGGAGGCTTATTTCGCAGTCGATCACGGTGGCGGGATTGGCCGAGCGGAGCTTGGTCAGATTCTTCGACGAGTCGGTCGGAGTCATGAACGAGAGCGAGCTTTGGCCAATCACTTGGTGGGGTTCGTGGCCAAGGATATCGCGTACGCGGGGGCTAACGTAAGTATAGCATCCCAGTCGATCCATCTCCCAGATCATGTCGTTTGACGATTCCACGAGCGCGCGGAAGCGCTCCTCGCTCACGTCGAGCGCGCGGGTGGCTTGCCGGTGGCTATGCTGAGCACGGCCAAGCTCATGGGTGCGGTGGAGCACCTGTCGCTTTAGAATTCGGTTCCAGAATATGAATGATCCGATGGCCAATAAGGTGGCCAGAAGGATCCCGCCGATAATCTGTAGATAACGGTCTCGCGGGATAATGACCGTGTCGCTCAGCGTAATCCATTCGCGGCGGATCATCCGGCGCTGCTTCTGGGCAATATTCGAGAGCGCCTTATCGAGCATGGAGTTCAATAGTGGCCAATCCTTGCGCGATGCGAGGCAGAGCTCCCACGGATAATCGATGTCGCCGGCAACGCGTAAATTCGAAATGCCCAGCTCTTCGATGTAGTACGATGCCACGCCCAAATCCGCCACCATGGCATCGACATCCTGGAAGGAAACCATCCGGAAGCCGGTGGCGGCATCCTTAACCGGAACAAATGTATACTCAGGGTGGAGTTTGGTCAGGTAGCTATGTGTGGCGGAGCCATCGACGATTGCCACACGGAGATCGTCGAATGAGTCCGCCGAGAAATGACCTTTCACTTCCTTTCGGACTAAAATGACATTTGGGATGCGCAGATAGGGTTTGGTAAAGCGCAAGAACTCGCGGCGCTCCGCGGTGTTCTGAATCGAGCCAACGAGGTCAATGTCTTTGGATTCGAGCCTTTTGATAATCTCTTTCCAGCTGTCGAGCCGGACGGGGATAAAACGGACGCCCAGCTGTTGTTCAATCAGCCGAATATAGTCGGCCGTTAGGCCGCGGTGGTTTCCGCCTTGGTCGGTAAAGTCGATCGGCGGGGAATCCGGTAGAGGGGCAAAGTAGATTTCGTGGCCCTTCTGTTTCAGCCAGTCGCGTTCTTCTGGGGTGAGCTCGACCTTTCGGAGGCTATAGGCTTCCGAAAAATACATCACAGCGCCTACAGCGAGTAAGGAGCCTAGAATGGAAAATAGAATGGAGCGTAGATCAAACTTCATAAAAACAACTAAACCGATCCGTGCACCGACCGGTAAACTCCCATAACATGCTGCGCGGTATTCCGCCAATTAAACGTACGAGCATATTCTATACCGCGCGCGCGCAGTTCACTGCTCCAGCCTTTTGAAATTACGATTTCCATGATTTTAGAAAAGGCCTCCGGTCGGGTTGGGTCGAAGGTCGGCAACAGGTCGCCCGCAAGCTCCTTCATCGACGAGGTATTCGAACAGGCGACCGCCGCGCCGCACGCCAGTGCCTCGATAATCGGGAAGCCAAAGCCCTCGAAAAGAGAGGGGTAGACCATCAGATCGCAACCGCTATACAGCAGGGGCAAAGAGTCGCGGGGGACGAAACCCAGAAAAATAATATCTTCTCTCACCGGGCTTTCAGCCGCCCGCGCGCGAATTACATTCGCCCCATGCCAATCCGCGCCGGCAAAAACTAGTTGATGCGCGCTGTCATTCTCCAGCTTAAACCGCTCGAACGCCTCGATCAGCCGAATATGATTTTTGGCCGGATGCTCTAGCCGTGAAACATAAACGAAGAACGGTTTCTCCAGTCCATGTAGCTGAGCCAGCTGTCGCCGCGCCTCGTCCGTCGGAATGGGCCGGAAGAGCTCGTGGTCGATGCCGGAATAGATCACTGAAATCTTTTCCTCCGGAATGCCAATCCACCGAATGAGATCGTTTTTCGTATGGTGGCTTACCGCGATCACATGATCCGCTTGGTGGATCATAGAGGGTGCAACCTGTTGGCTGAAAATCATGCGAGCCCGGCCATATTTGGCATCGACCGAAAACGCTGCTAAGTCATGAACCGTCGCCACGACCTTCGTCCGTTTGAGCAGCGGAATGCGGCGGTAGCTTGGAATATGCAGGATATCGTATTTTTTTTGCGGAAGCCCGAGGTTATGCCAGGCCAAATTCACGAGCGGTCGGTTCATAAATGGGGGGTAGAGCGATTTCGTAAAATTTGGATTCGCTAAGGGAATCAGATCCGACTCGTCGCGCGCCATCAGTAGGTCGTATTGATTTTCGCGATCCTCCACTTGAAGGATTCGCAGCAGCTCGCGGATATAGGTCGCAATGCCCGATTTTCCTCCCTGCATTACAAATGTCGAAAATCCAATCTTCATAGATTTCGATTATACGGTCGGCGCGCACAAGCGCAAACGATTAGTTGGAGGGACGAACCTCGATTTCTTCCCGGTGAAAATTATTTTTCCTTCGCGGGCGATAGGCGCAGGATGGTGCCGGGGTCGTTAAGGACCACGTAGATGGCGCCGTCGGGGCCACAAACCACATCGCGGACGCGCCCCGCCTTTTGGAGAATAATCTCTTCGTGTATGACGCGGTTATTTTCGAGGTGTAGCAGGCGGACATCTTCATATTTAAGTGATCCCACGAGCAACTTGTTGTTCCATTTGGGAAAGAGCTCGCCGTGGTAGAAGTCGATTCCGCAGACGGCGGCGGACGGGGTCCAGTAAAAGACGGGTTGTTCCATACCTTTCCTGCGAACGAGGTCGGTGATGGGGGTGCCGTTGTAGTTTTTTCCATAGGTGATAATAGGCCAGCCATAGTTGAGCCCCGACTGGATGAGGTTGAGTTCATCGCCTCCCTTCGGGCCATGTTCGGTACTCCAGAGCTGGTCGGTATCGGGATGGAAGGCAAGCCCTTGTGGATTGCGGTTTCCGTAGGAAAAGATGGAGGGCAGGGCGGTTTTGTTGCGGCGGAATGGATTGTGGCGGGGGATGGATCCATCCCGCCGGATGCGGTGAATTTTTCCATTGGGTTTGGAGAGATCCTGGGCGTGGGCTCCCGTGCCGCGATCGCCAATGCTGAAGTAGAGGTCGCCTTTGGCATCAAATACAATTCGGGTTCCGTAGTGTTGGCGGGTGGTGCGGTAGCTTTCGTGCGGCGACTCGAAAAGAATCTCTTCATCAACCCACTGGTTGCCATGGATGCGGCCGCGTACGACCTTTGTCATGGCGGGGGCGCGTTTCCCGTTGGGTTGGATTTTTAGTCCGTGGCTGTAGGCGAGATAGACCCACTGGTTATCTTCGGCGGCATAGTCGGGGGCGAACGCGACGGCGAGCAAGCCGCCTTGACCTTCGGCGAGAACGGTAGGCGTTTCTGCAACCGGCTTGGAATGCAGGCGCCCGTTTTCAATCACGCGTAAACGACCTGCCCGTTCGGTAACAAGTGCCGTATTTTGATCGATAAACGCGAGGCTCCATGGAATCTCCAACCCCTTCGCCCAGACTTCGACGTTGATTTTATAGTCGAGTGTATGGAGCATTTTTAGAAGGGGAGCGGCGACGGTTCGTTCTTTTTTTGCAGGGCCGCGGAGGTAGGTTGTGATCTGCCGGATTTGAGGATCCGTCAACGTATCTCCGAAGGCGGGCATGCCAAGGTGGGGAAGGCCCTTCTTGGTGTTCCAATCGATGTGCTCGGGGGGGCCGCCAAACTGCCAGATATCGTCGACGAGGCTTTGCGCACTTCCGCCCTGGCACTGGTTCCCATGGCAACTGGCGCAGTGGGTTTGGTAGAGCTGAGCGGCCTCCTGACTAAATGAGAGCAGGCGGGCAAAGAGGAGGAGAGTAAGTATAAGGAGCGACTTCATGTCGACGACTGTGCACTTTATTGGATGGCATCACCACCGGAAAATAAAAAACCTATCCCTTCAGGCGGAACCTATTTTTCGCCGGACGAAGTGCTTGTGATGGGGAGGAATATTCGATAAACAAATGCCTTTAGAAGATTTAATTAAGGGGAGTCAATAATGAATACATATGGGTTGAAAGTTCTTAAACTCGTGGCGTTGGCGACGGTTAGCTGTGGCAGTATAAATGCACTCGCCTCTTCTCCAGAGAAACATGACGGGCATGAGTCAAGTGATGTGGAGGTGGGTCTCTCGATTGGCTATACCTATTTAAAGGAAGAAAAAGAAGAGGGCGCGACTCTTCATCTGCATGTTATGAAGAAACTGACTGACGAAGGCTTTGGCCAATATTTTTCTTACGGCGTGGGTGTAGAAACCATTATTTTAAAAGAATCCCATTATGGAGCAATGGTTACATTAGCGGTAAACCCGTGGCGCGATTTGATTTTGTCTGTTTCACCCGGAATTGAATGGGTCAAGCATGAGGGGGAGTGGGAATCAGGGTATGCGACACATTTTGAAGTAACCTATCTTTTTGAAGGGCCCCGTTTTCATTACGGCCCCGTACTGGGCTATGCTAAAACTCAAGATGCACAGCATTATACGGCGGGGATTCATTTCGGCATACCGCTTTAAAAAACAGATATCCGAGAAGGGTCAAAGCATTTGGCATTCAACAGGAGATTAGAATGGCGTTTACATTGAGTATTGAAGCACCGGCTCCGCCGTTTAACGTACCGGCAACGGATGGAAAGAACTATACCTTGGCGGATTTTGACGATGCGAAGGTGCTGGTGATTTTTTTTACCTGCAACCACTGCCCCTATGTAATTGGGTCGGATGAAAATACACGGGCGCTTGCCGAGCGATTTTCCGATCAAGGCGTACGTTTCGTAGCGATCAACTCGAATAGCAAGAATACCTACGCGGAAGACGATTTCGACCACATGGTGGCGCGAATGCAGAAGCATCAATTTCCTTGGATTTACTTATACGACGAATCGCAATCCATCGCCGCGTCCTATGGGGCATTAGTTACCCCCCATTTTTAT
Source organism: Verrucomicrobiota bacterium (assembly GCA_024279685.1). Classification (GTDB taxonomy): domain Bacteria; phylum Verrucomicrobiota; class Kiritimatiellia; order Kiritimatiellales; family Pontiellaceae; genus Pontiella. Next base: position 14,208 of record JAJRRI010000140.1, read on the forward strand.
GTGTTCGATGAGGCTCGAAGGCTAATCTATACCGGACGATCCATCGACTCCCCGCGCGCCTCTGAGAATTCTACGACCCACGAGTTAGCGGATGCGCTTGAAGAGTATTTGGCCGAAGGTCTCGTTCGCGTATCAGTAACCAACCCGATTGGGTGTAATGTAAAGTGGGATGGCAAGGAGCGGCACTGGATGCCTCCAGAGGCATGTGACTTGGCTTGATTCATGCTGTTTGTGGTGCCTGTAGATAATTAGAGGTTCGAGAAAAACTATTTTCTCGATTAGAGAGTTTGAATTTAAAAATTCTCTCTATATAGTGACCGTGTTTTTATAGAAAGTATTCGTTTAACTAGAAGGAGTAAGAGATGCTGACAAAAAAGATTGCGATGATGATAATGGCAGGTAGCGTAGCCGCCGTGTTAACAGGGTGCGGGATCCCTCAGGAAGAGTACGACGCCAAGGTGTCTGAACTGGATGAGGCTTGGTCGGAAGTCGAAGCGCTTAAAGGAAAGAACGCCGACGCAGAATCCCTTCTGAAGAAGGAAGAAGGAAAAGTCCGCAAGACCCGAATTGAACTCGACGATGCTTCTAGGCGTGTTTCAGAACTAAAGAAAAAGGAAGCCGCCGCAGCCTCCGCTCTCGCCGACGAAAAAGCGAAAATCTCAGACATGGAAAGCGCAGTTTCCTCCGCTGAATCTTCCGCCGCCATGGCGCAAGACAATGCCTCAGAAGCTGAATCCGCACTGGCTACGCTTCAGGCAGACTACGAAAAAATGAAAGCGAGTTTTGATCAGTACAAGAAAAACTTACTTTCGATCAACTCGCCATCGACTCCAAAGGCTATGGCGCCGAAAGCCTCGGCCCCAGAGGCCCCGAGTGCATCATCAGGTTCTGCTCTGGATATTCTGAACGAGATGGGCATGCAGTAGGTTCCTCCGGGAATTTGTACGTAAGGCCCGGATCAATTCCGGGCCTTTTTCGTATTCACCTTGTGCGCGTGTGAGGATTACACAAAAGCTTAAATCCCTCTTGCCATTGAGTTAGAATTTCCTGCATTCTCATCTTTCGTTTTTCAATTAACGGGCCTGTAGCTCAGTTGGTCAGAGCAGGAGACTCATAATCTCTTGGTCGTGGGTTCAAGTCCCTCCAGGCCCACCACTTTAAAACCTCGTTATAATCAATTATAGCGGGGTTTTTATTTGTCTCATGACAGTGTACGTGTCTCTAACACTTTTCGATTAAGAGCACCGGACAGGTGCCCTAATCGGAAACACGGAAAATGAATGACCATCAACAAGACCAAATCTAAGCATTTAAACTGCCGCAGCATCACGGCAGGGTTCACTTCCCTTCAGCCCCGCGCTTGCGCCCTCATCTGAGGGCAAGGCAAGCCTAGGATTACTGCTCCGGGCGGGAGCGGGCGACGAGCTTGATAAACATGGGAGCCCCTTCGAGGCCGAAGGCATCGCGAAGTTGGTTCTTGAGATAGGCCACCCAATTGGATCGAGAGTTGGAGGGATTATTGACAAACACTTTAATGTAGATCGGCTCGGTGCCGGTCTGAGTGGCGTAGTAGATCTTGAGCCGCTTTCCTTTGACGATGGGGGGGGCATATCGGGCGCACGCCTGCTGGATCACGCGGTTGAGCACGCCGGTGGTGATTTCAGTGCGGGTCTGAGCCGCGATATAATCGATGGCCTCGATGCTCCGTTTGATGTTGTAGCCGCTCTTGGCAGAGACAAATATGATCGGGGCGAATCCCATAAAGGGCAGGGTCTCGCGCAGGGCGGGTAGATATTGGGTCTGCGTGATTTCTTGGTCGGCTTCCTCTGCCAGGTCCCATTTATTGACGAGCAGGAGCACGCCTTTTTGGGCTTCGATAATTTTTGCGGCGACCTTCTTGTCACGGGTGGTTGGGCCGGTTTCGGCATCGAGCATCATAATGACGACGTCTGAGCGTTCGATGCTTTTATCGGTGCGTAGGTTGCTGAACCAGTAGACCGCGCTTTTGGAGCGGGTTTCTTTTTGGATGCCGGCCGTATCGATCAATTGGTAGTGGCGAGCCGTTTTGCCTTTTCCGATGGTAAAGGGAATTTCGATGCTGTCGCGCGTGGTTCCCGGAATATCGGAAACAATCACGCGTTCGTCGCGGAGCAGTCGGTTGATGTAGGATGATTTTCCGGCGTTGGGTCGACCGACGACGGCGACGCGTAAAGGCGTTTTTTCGGTCGGATTTTCTTCCTGTGGAAGCAGGGCGACCAACTCTTCCATCAACTGACCAATGCCTCGATTATGCAGGGCAGAGACGGGGATGACCGGGAAGCCGAGGGCATCGAAGTCGTACGAGTTTTCTTCGCGCGCGGAGTTATCGGATTTATTGGCAGCGAGAATGACGGTGCGGCCACTGCGGTGCAGAATTCGAGCAACCTCTTCGTCGAGCGGAACAACACCGGTGGTGATATCCACAACGAAGATGATGAAGGAGGCGTCGGCAATGGCGATTTCTGCTTGGGCTTCGGTTCCGGCAACGATCTGGTCGCCGCTGACTTCTTTGTCGAAGTGGCCGAGTCCGCCGGTATCGATGAGCTCGAAGCGGTCGCCGTCCCAGTTCGCTTCGCAGGCGACGCGGTCGCGCGTGACACCTTCTTCTTCGTGGACGATCGAAACGCGTCGACGGACGAGTCGGTTAAAGAGGGCGGACTTGCCAACATTCGGGCGACCGACAATGGCTACGATTCTTTTGCTCTGTGTCTTTTCCATAGTGCGGACGGTGATACACGAAAGGACCTGCCTGCGCAAAGGGAAAGGGTGAAAATATGGCTATGAAAGACTGTTTCGCTCGAAGATCGCTTTGGCGGTGCCGTTTCCGACGAGGTAGAGCAAGATCATGGTAATCAGGATTGCGAGGAGCTGGACGGAAATAATATTAGCGATACCGATTAGGAAATAGAAGACGGTTGCCAGTTTATAGGCCCAAAAGGTATAGCGACTCAATCCATAGGCGAGTGCGAGGTTGATGGCTGAGAGCACGACAATGATCGCAGGGGAAAAGATGAACTCCCCATTTTCGACTGCGGCGGGATTATGGATGAGCAGGACATAGCGACTGAGAACGAAACCGATGAGATGTAGCATCGCTACTCCGCGGATGTTCCGAGCGGAGCGGCGCACCTTTTTCTCATCGGGCGATAGTTCACGGCCTTTTTTATCCTGATCGATCTTGCAGATGGGGCAACAGCCCGTTTGAGATTCTGCTTTCGTTAAGCAGCTTCGGCATCGTTTCATGGCGTTATTGAGCGTGGGGTTAAAAAGTGAATGGGCCGCCAGAAAAAAGGGGGGCGGTGACTCATTTTCGGGGTGTTGCTAAGGGGCGGTTAAAGGGCGGCTAGTGCGGCCTCATAATTGGGTTCCTGTGTGATTTCAGGAACCTGTTCGGTATAGGTCACGACGCCGGATTCGTTGATTACGACCACGGCACGCGAGAGTAGTCCGGCCAGCGGGCCGTCGATAATGACGACACCGTAGTCGGTTCCAAATTCTGGATTGCGGAAGGTGGAGACGGGGATAACATTTTCGAGGTTTTCGGCCCCGCAGAAGCGACTTAGAGCGAAGGGCAAGTCGGCGGAGATGCAAACGACCACGGTGTTCTCTAGTGCAGCGGCTTCTTGATTAAATCGGTGGGTGGACGTGGCGCATACACCTGTGTCGATGCTCGGGAAAATATTAAGGATGATCTTTTTTCCCGCGAGGCCGGTCAGCGTATATTCCGATAGGTCGGTCTTGACTGCACTGAAGGCAGGAGCCGCCGAACCGGTGGATGGAAGGTTGCCGAGGGTTGAAATGGGATTTCCTTTTAGGGTGATTGATGCCATATGATTTCTCTCTCGGTTTATGTGAGAGCGCAAGCTACGGCGTTGTGGGTGAATTATCAAGTACAATGCAAATTCTGTACTTCCCTTACTAAAGGAACGGGGTTCGTGGTCGGCATCGGTCGTCGTTCTTCCCCGTGTAATCTACTGCAAAGATTTGACGGACAGAAGGCTTGGCCATAGCGTGTCCACACGAATATAAATTGCTCTTAAGGAGACCTCTATGAAACAGATCTATATGACTACTTTACTCGGAACCCTCTTATTAGCGGCGGGCTGTACAACATCGTCTCAAGTGCAGGAATTGATCGATACCTCCTATAAAGATTCACTTGCAAAAAGTGCGGAGCACGATTCTTCGATCGATGTTCTCAAGAAATCGTCCATGACCACTTTGCAGCAGAATGAAGAACAAGCCGCCTCTTTAGTATCCTTGCAAAAACAAGTGGACGAGGCCATGGCCAAGCTGAAAACCATGCAAGGGAATACAGAAGCGGCGAAAGTAATGAGTGCCGCGAATACAGTGCAGGTGGCCGAATTGGACGAATCTATTCAGGTCAATAAGGTAACCATTACCGAAACCGGGGAAAAGATGGCCTCCATCGATACGCTTTTTGAGGGTGTTATGATTGGGCATTATGAGAAGATCGCCGAGAGCGCGAAGAATGCGATTTCCGCTTTGCAGGCCGATGATGTGTCCGCCACCAACGAGGGGCCCGCTGGGTTGGCTGAGCCGATCGAAATTGTTGCGCCGGATACTTCTGCTCCAACGAATGCAGCACCCAACGAGTAGCGGCGGTATGGAACAGCAGCGCATCTCCCATATTGAACGTAAGACCAAGGAAACGCAGATTGACTTGACGTTGAATCTCGACGGCCAAGCCAACTATGAAATTTCGACGGGAGTTCCCTTTTTCAACCACATGCTCGATCTACTTGCCAAGCATGCGTTATTTGATCTTACCATCAAAGCGTCTGGCGACATCGATGTCGACTATCACCATCTGGTCGAGGATGTCGGGATCGTACTGGGTGAGGCTTTCAACAAGGCGCTCGGAGACCGCAAAGGCATCAACCGCTACGGGTTTTGGGTGCTACCGATGGATGAGGCACAGGCGCAGGCGGATGTCTGCCTTGATCTCGGAGGCCGGCCTTCTTTCGTCTATACGATGGAGCACGACCAAAAATATATCCGCGACTTCGATGGCATCATCATCAAGCACTTTTGGCGTTCGTTTTGCGACTCCGCCAAGATGAACCTGCACATTGAACTTAAATTTGGTGAAGACCTGCACCACTGCATCGAAGCCATCTTCAAGGCCACCGCCCGCGCCCTGCGCATGGCGTGCGCCGCCGACCCTCGGGCACTCGACCTGATCCCGTCGAGCAAAGGCCAGATCGGCGTATAAACGGCCATGGAATTTTATTTCCAAACGTAGGACCTCGGACGTCTCGATTGCGGCGTTGAATTGGATTCAGGCCTGTATGATGGGTGCTAAATACCATCCTCTCGGAAAGTTTGTCCGGCTGCTTAAAAAAGAATGAGTACGATAGCGAGGTATCAACCCGCCAAATGAGAGAGGGTGGTAAACTGTAAATTAAAGTGAAGGGGTATGCAGTTAACTCAACCGACCGCAATATATAGGGGTGGCCGATGAAGAATTAGCACCCTAAGACAACATGTGGTAGATGGTTGAACAAAGTGCATACCCCTTTTAAAGTGTTCCTTAATTTTGAATCGGTACGTAGTGTTTCATGAAAAACAAAGAGGAGAGGGATGATGGATAAGCAAAAAGTATTAGGCATTGTTAATATGGTGGCCCCCATTTTAGTTTCAGTAGGCGCGATTAACTGGGGACTGATCGGACTATTTGAATACAACTTTATTGAGGAGGTCTTCTCCGATGGAGGCTCTGCACTCCATACATCGACCCTGGCAAAAATTATATATATCCTGATCGGTGCTTCCGCAATTTACACCCTAGGCTTGATTCCGAGGCTGATGAAGAAGTAGCCAATACTCTTGAAATCCAGTATGACGCCGCCCCTTTCAGGCGGCGTTTTTGATGCCGAGATGAGGCCTTTTAATTTGCAGTCTGCCTTCTGGCTGAGGTTCGTTTTATGAAGCTCAAAAATGAGGCACTGAACTTGCTACAATTGGAGCGCATAGTTTTGTGTGAATGTAGAGATGGAGGAAGAATACAATGATTCCCGATTGGCTTAGTTTAATTGATGTGGCATTCGTTACGGCGGCTTTTCTATTTGCCATGGGCGGGTTCCGGCAGGGATTTGCGGGGCAGGTTGCGCACGTCATCACCTTTTTGGTGTTGGGAGTGGCTCTGTTCTTTGCCTACCCCGCTCTTTTCAGTTATTTCGGGCGGGTGTTCCGAAACTTATCTGAAACCTATATGATGTGGCTTATTTTAGCGGGGCTATTTGTTCTGGCGGTTGTTTTTTATACCCTCTTGAACAAGCTGCTCGCAAATGTGCTCAAGACGCAAATTGCGGATCGAGCGGATCGGGCTTATGGATTTACCTTAGGGTTTATCCGTGGCGTGTTCGTCGCTTTGTTTGCGATGACTTTTCTTGTGATTTTGGGGCCGGTCAAGTTTTACGACAGCTTTCGTGTAAAATCGCAGGTGGGTAAGGTGGTTTGCTATGAAATGGTTCCACGCATTCAGCCTCACCTAACGCGAGGGGTGCTGGAAGAGCGCGTTAACAAACTGCGCGAGGCTCTGATTTATCAGGAAGAGGCTGGTGCGCTGGAATTCTGATCGAAAATCGGAGGTGTGACCGCCTCAACCTTCGGCGCGGTCTTTTTTCGCGAGCATCCTTAGAAAAAACAGCTGCGTGTCATACTTGGTCATGACGACGAGCGAGAGGGTGGCGAGGAAGAGGGAGAGAATACTTAGGAGGGGGAGTCCGGCAAGCCCAGTTGCAAAGACACAGAAAAATCCCACAAGGAATAGAACTAGATAGACGTTCCTCCGCAACCGCGCGGCGCGGATGAGCTTGTTGCGGAGTGTTACATCGAAGGCGTCGTGTAGAAATTGATCCGTATTTAATTCTCCAAACTCTCGTAGGTTCATGTGAGCTCCTGTTCACTTTTTCTAGACCAAGGTTAAAGACTGTGTGCAGGAAAGCAACCCCGCGCCATGAAATTTTGAGCGGGAAATGTTGAGGGAGGGGGAGTCGATGGGGTATTCCTTTTTGCATGGCCATGATCCCGAAAGATACCATCGAAGAAATCCGCGCCCGCTGCAATGTGGTGGAGGTGGTCGGAGCCTATCTGCCTCAATTGCGCCGCCGGGGATCAACGTTCAAATGTAACTGCCCGTTCCATCAAGAAAAAACGCCGTCGTTCACCGTGAACGAAACCCGTCAAATATTCCATTGCTTCGGCTGCGGCGCGGGGGGCGATGTTTTTCGCTTTGTCATGGAATACGAAAAGGTCGATTTTGTGACGGCCGTTAAAATTCTAGCTGAGCGCGCCCGCGTTGAGATCATTTATGAAGGCGGCCAACCGGAAAGAAGTGGCGATAAAGATGCGCTCTATAAGATCCATCGCGAAGCCGCGGCATTCTATCATCGACTGCTCGTCGAAGGCACCGAGGGAGCCGAGGCGCGCCGCTACCTCGAAGAGCGCGACCTGCCCATGGATTTGCTCAAAGAATTTCAGGTCGGCTTCGCACCCAATGAATGGGACGGCCTCATGAAGCGTGCGCTGAAAAAAGGGTATACCGCCGAGCAGCTCGAAGCCGCAGGCCTCGTGGTTCCTTCTGAGCGGAGCGGGAAGAAAAGTCACTATGACCGCTTTCGCAACCGCGTCATGTTCCCGATCTGCGACCCGATGGGACGGGTGATCGGGTTTAGTGGCCGCATTATGAACCAAGCGGAAAAAGGGGCAAAATATGTGAATAGCCCTGAAACGCTCCTTTTTCGTAAAAATCAAGTGCTGTTCGCCTTTGATAAAGCCCGCAAACCGATTGTCGAGTCCCGCCAAGCCATCGTGGTGGAAGGGCAGATCGATGCCATCCGCTGTCATCAGGCCGGATTGAGCAATGTGGTCGCCTCGCAAGGTACGGCGCTCACCGAAAACCACGCCCGGCTCATCAAGCGCTACGCCGACGAAGTCGTCCTCGTCCTCGATGCCGATGCCGCTGGTATCAAAGCCGCGCTCGCCTCGTCCGAACTCTTCATTGCCGCCGAGCTCAGCGTTCGCGTCGTCACTCTCCCCGAAAAAGAGGACCCCGACTCGCTCATCAAAAACAGGGGTTCCGAGGCCTTAACCCTCTTGGTGAAGGAAGCCCCTGCCGCCCTCGATTTTTTGATCGACTGTCTGGGTCGGCAGGAAGATCTGAGCACCGAGGCCGGACGTATGCGTATCGTTAAGGCCGTACTTAACCTCATCCGCCATTGTCCTTCGGCCGCGCGCCGCGATCCAATGATCCACCGAGCGGCTGATCTATTGCATATCTCTCCACAAGCGCTCGGCCAGGACCTGCTCCGTGAGCAGCGCAATCAACGGCCTGCACCGCGCCGTATCGAAGAGGACTCTACCGCACCTACACCCGCCAAGGTTTATCCCAAGGAGGAGGTGAGTCTGCTTGAGCTGCTCGTTCACCATTACCCCGACGTCCAGCCGCTCGTTCGCGACTACTTGCCTGCCCGCTACCTTTCCGATCCCATCTGTCGTGAACTGGTTGAGCTACTGATGGTGGATCTTCCTGAGGCCCTGACCGAGGGGTTTCAGGATTTTGACGAGGCCTCGCAAAAGGTGATCAGTCGAGTTCAGGTGGAGGAATCGCGCACGATCGATGCCGAAACCGAGCCGGTTGAGTTGGCGCAGCACTATGTCGTCTTGTTTTGGAAACGCCAGCTTGAGCACGAACAGGGCGCTCTATCGCAACGAACTGATCTTTCCAACGAAGAGCGCTTCAGGGAAAATACCCGAGTTCGGCACGATCTCCATGCGCTCTCTAATGGGTGGGAGAGTGCCCTTCCCATGCTCGAAGCCCGATTGAATGCCGAACCTTGATTTGGCGAGATTCCACTTATCTGCTTCCCGTGAAATAGGGCTTCATCGGTTCTGTTACCGATTGCCTTGACCTGTAAATCCGATGTTTAGCCTGACCTGCATGAGATCCTAGGACGTTCTAAAATCGACCAGGAATAAAAAATAGAGGGCGTCGGTGAATAATCAGGTAAATAGATTTGACCTCGATGAAGACCCACGTTAAATATCTCCGTCCTCGTACAGGAAGGGGTATTCCTGTCTGCGTTAGTCATTAAATAGCAACAGGTAGAGAAATATACTTTACCGGCTTGTAAAGACCTATGATAGGCAAAATATCCCCACTAATTTTTTTTTGAATAGGGCGATATATCATGGGCTTATATTCATTTCTTATTAATGAGAAATGGACGAGTGAAGGGTCGATCTGTTCGGGGTGCACCTGGGTTTACGAGGGATTTAGGTCAGCATTGGATTAGTTAAAAAAAATCCGTATGCGGCCAGTGAACATGAGGGTGCAGGGAATGAATCCTCGGAAGCTCTAATTGTATAAAACTGAAAGAATGACAGAATTTAAGGGTTGGCTTGGAACATGCTATTTATTCCAACCCGTGCGAATGCTTCGATTCGGGGCCGGTGATCGGTGGGCGAGGCAACTCTTGGGGCGGGAGCGCATGCAACTTGAATTCAGGAAAGAAGTGATGAGAAAATATATTAACCATAGGAGAAAAGCTGGAGTCCTGTCTTCCGCGCTGATGGCCCTGGCTTTAGCCGCGGCAAGTGTGGCTATGGCCGCTCCGCCGCCCCCTGCCGGTCCGCCCACACCGATCTTGACTGGTCTGGCCATTTCAGGACCTTCAGAAGTTGATATGGGGTCACCCGCCTCGTTTTCCTGCGTTGGGATCTATTCCGACGGGTCTAGTAGCGCGTTGAATCCAGTTTGGGGCGTAGACACGTCCGATGCCGCTATATCGAGTTCCGGCCTACTAACGGTAGCCAATATTTCCTCCGACCGAAGTGCCTCTGTACGGGCAGATTACGCTGGGTTTACCGCCACACTGAATATCACCCTTGTATATATTGCGCCGGTGTTAACCGGGATCACAATTAACGGCGCTTCGGTGATTAATGAGGAAACTTCGGTGCAGTATAGTTGCCTAGCCACCTATTCAGATGGTTCCAGCGGGCTCGTTTTTCCGGCATGGGGTGAAAATTCCCCGAGCACAACCATCAGCGCCTCAGGATTACTGAGTGCTGGGGCGATCTCTTCCGACCAAAATGTGACGCTTACTGCAAGTTATGGTGGGAAAAGCGATACGCACGCCGTAGTCGTCAAGTATGTCCCTCCGGCGGTGCTAAGCCTTGTAATTTTAGGGCCATCGAACATGAATGAAGGGACCCTCGCTCAGTTTGTTTGTAGGGCGACCTATGCGGATGGTTCGACTGCGGTGGTGACTCCAGTTTGGGGTGAAAACTCTTCTAGTACGATCATCAGTTCGATGGGATGGTTACGGGCAGGTGATCTTTTGAGAGATCAGAGTGTAGTCGTTTCGGCCAGTTTTGGTGGAAAATTTGATACGCATGCGGTGATCATCAAGTATATTCCACCGACGCTAAGCGGCATCGTGATTTCGGGGCCGACACGAGTTAACGAGGAGACGTCGGCACAGTATGTCTGTACGGCACACTATTCGGATGGAACAAGCGCGTCCGTTTCAGCAAGCTGGAGCGAAAACTCTCTCTTTACCTCCTTGAGCGCCTCCGGTGTACTGACGGCCGGAAACGTGGAATCCGATCAAACGGTAACGATTACAGTAAATTTTGAAGGAAAGAGCGATACGCTTTCGGTTGTAGTGGCTCACGTCGCCCCTCCTGTAACGCTAACGACTCTCACCCTTGCTGGGCCGAGTATCGTGGAAGAAAATAGCACGGCCCACTACGTCTGTACGGCGTATTATTCCGACGGAAGCCAGAAGGTGGTCGCCGCCACATGGAGTGAGAACTCAGCTTTTGCTTCGATGAACGGATTTGGAATTCTCGATGTCAAAAATGTAGCCGCCGACGAAACCGTCACTGTAACAGCGAGCTTTGAGGGGAAAATTGGAGCGTTATTGGTTGCCATACAGGCTATCGGTGATCAAGTCATTTTCCCGTTAACTGGATTTGAGGGAAAAATAGTTTCCGCTGAGCTTTGGGACGAGACGGCCCAGGAAATGACGGATTTGGGTCAGGACACTTCGCCGAAGGAACTGGTGATCGAGAACGTGAACCCTGGCCAGTGGTATTGGTTGGGTGTGCGTGAGTTCGACGAAGCATCGGGCGAATGGACGTTGGTATATGGCGGTTGGATGATCCTGTAGGTTTTTATTTAAAGTGAGGTGTGAAATGAAAAAAGTATTATGTGCATTACTGATTGGTATGGTGACGGTTAATTCCTTTTCAGGGCAGATTGGACTTCCTGAAGAAAGGATCGCGCTGCCGGCAGTTCAGGGCGATTATCTGATCTGTATTTGGGATGAAACAACGGGGGCTTGGCTCGGAGAATTCGAGGCCTACGACCACACGGGTTCATATGGATTTCAGCTTCCTGCATGGGAAGAGTGGTATTGGATTGGTCTTTGGGATGTGGCCCGCCAGGAATATGTATTTGAAAAGTGGATCGGGCACTTTATAACGGATTAACGGGAGTTGATGACATGAACTCAACGCAGTCTATTTGCGCAATGCTGGCGATTGCCCTGACTTCAGGGTGTGCATCCACCCACAATATGAACGGCCCGCGCGGTCCAAAAATTGTGGGGTCGGGCTATTCAACAGAATCGGGGCAATATGCGGAAATTGGGGTGGAGTTTTCATCGGTCGGTGATTTCTTTTCGATCGTTTCCCCCAAACGGTGGAAGTCGCCCATGACGACTGGCGGTACGCTTTCATGGCTTAATCCGGCAGCATGGAGCGATGATGCCGGTCGTACCGGCCGCATTTTGATTGGCCAAGCGGTGATCGTGGGCGGCGTAGCCGTTGCGGCTACTGCAGGAGGAGGTGGAAGTTCCGGTGATTCAGTAAGCAGTCCTGTCGGCGGGCCTTCGGCTCCTCCGCCTCCGCCTCCGCCTCCGGGGGGTGGCCCTGGGGGGCCTTAATATTTTTCGTTTTTTGCACTGAAAAGGAAGAGCTTGCTTTGCAAGGGCTTGATCCTTTAAAAAAGCAGCCCCACTTAAATTGGGGCTGTTTTGTACGTAACAAGGTAAGGAGTTATTCATGTTGCACAGGTTTTTTCAGGGCATTTTTAGGTTGGCGATTTGTGGAGGTGCACTTTTAGTGGGGTGCACAACCTCACATCACGGGTTTTTAGAAAACGATGAGCCTCAAGCCGCCCTTTCCAGTAAACTTTCTCCCGGCGATACGATCGAAGTTTCGATTGAGGTAGGTGGAAACATGGAGGTGGTCTCTCATGTGGCACAGATCAATCCACAGGGTGTGGTGATCCTTCCGCTGGTGGGCGATGTGAAAATTTCTGGGAGTACGCTGGAAGCGGCGCGGCAGATCATTGCTCAAACCTATGGAACCTATTATGTACATCCCCCCTTGGTCATGCTTTCATTAACGACGAGCTCGGAGGACGGAGGATGGGGGGCCGTGACCGTGATGGGGCGCGTTGTTCGTCCGGGGCGGGTTCCGCTGCGCAACCAGCAGGGCATGAATCTTACCGAGGTTATTCAGCAAGTCGGTGGTTTTGCAGTCAGTGCAAAGAAGAGCGGAATACAAGTGTCGCGAACGGATAAAACGGGGGATAAGAAGAGAGTGTCGGTTAATTATGATGCGATCGGAAAGGGAGGCGACGCCTCGGCCGATATTAAATTGATTGCTGGGGATATTGTTTATGTTCCAGAGCGGATATTCTAGATGAAGCCGTTGAAGTTAATGGGATCTCTGTTCTTTTTTGCGTGGGCGCCGATGCTGAGCCTTCCCAAGGCGAGGTCGAGACCGAGGGCATCGAGTGGGGAAATATGATTTTCCGGACGGAAGCTAGGGCCACTGAAGCGTACGATAACCGAGTCGAGTATGATCGAGTCACTGAGCAAGCCGGTAGCGATTTTTACACGGAACTGGTCGGCGGTCTTACCGTCGAAAATCAGCCTGCGCGGTATGGCCTTTCCGCGGGGGGGCGATATGGATATCGCTTTTATTCTGAACAAACGGATTCGAATGATGATTTTTATAATGCTCAGATGGCTGTGGCCTCGGGGGCGAACCCACTCACTTGGGGTTTGTCTGCCGATATCACCAAGTCACTGAACTATAACACAGCCTTCGACCCCTCCACGGGCCAAGGCCCTGATTCTATTTTGGTCGATCAATCCAACCGCCGAATCGTTACCTCGGGGAATGTGGGGTACGAAAAAGAAGTGACGGAAAAAACATCACTCACACCCAGCTATGGCTTTCAATTATACGATCAAGATATTCCGGGTGTAGGAAATGCAAAATGGCAAACTCATACCGCCGGCCTCCAATTTGGAAAAAACCACTCTGAAAAAACCCGCTTTTTTGTGGATGGATATTACAGTTATCAAATTAACGATGATGAAAATGGATCGATCGCCACAGTACGCCTTGGAGCGGAGGGACAGATGACCGATAAGACCTCTTGGACGGCCTCTGTGGGGGTGGCCGCTGCGGAGTATGAGCTTTCGGGTTCCGACCAGCGTGGCGTCTTTAATCTTCAGGCCGTTTGGGCGACCACGGAAAAAGTATCCGCGTATATTTTTGGTGGAAACGATTATCAACCGGGCTACGACGGCGGTGGAGCACGTATGGTTTATCGATTAGGATATGGGTTGAATTGGGCTCCCGTGGAGCGCTGGACGGTGGGAGGAACGGTGTTTCACGATTATCAAGATGGCATTGGCGGTGGAGTTGAAAGCCCCGGAGTGGGCGAGATTCGCCATTTTTTCACGACCTTCTGGGGGTATAGGTTGACGCAACAAATACAATTGGCCGGCTCGGCGCAATATATTAATGACGAATTAAAGGTGAATCAAACCGTGTTGGCGTTGAGTCTTGGGTTCGGGTATTAGACCCGAAAAAAACACCAGTTAAATTAGATGGTATTTTTACTAAATACGCCGTATTATGGACAACTTACATTTAAAAAATAAACTTCGAGGAGTTGAAATGAATAAAAAACTACAAAGAATCTCCATAGCCATTTTGGCTTTGAGTGTGGGGGGCGGGACGGCACTCGCGATTGATTTTGTAAATATAGGTAACGCCGGAAATGCGGCGGATAGTACGGGCTATGGTAGCGTGGGATATAACTATCAGATCAGCCGAGCAGAAATCACAATCGCTCAGTTTGCCGCCAGCGGAGTCGGAAATGGTAACGAGGGCATCGGAATCGATCCTAACGCGCCTGTCACGCGGGTCAGTTGGTCCGAAGCGGCTCAATATGCCAACTGGCTTACGAGTGCCAATATGAATAATGGAGCCTATACGATCACGGGCGGTCTAGTAACCGCTGTGGACCGAGCGACTGCGATAACAACGTATGGAACCGTTTATGTGCTTCCCACTGAGGATGAGTGGTATAAGGCGGCCTACTTCACGGGCAGTGGATACTCCCTCTATGCAAATGGAACGGCAACGCCTCCTGGCGTAGGGGATGCCAACTGGAATACCGGAGGGGCTTGGATCGTGGGAAGCGGAGCGGTCGAACAGAACGGTACGGTGGATCTGATGGGCAATGTCTGGGAATGGACCGAAAGCGCAGTTGATGGAAATTTTGACACTATCGGAGAAGATATTGCTTTCCGGGGCACGAGCTATTTTCAGAGTAACACGGCTTTAATGAAATCCTCCGAACGCGCTACAGATGATCCAACGCTTGAGCATCCGTCGGTCGGCGTGCGGATTGTAGCTATTCCGGAGCCAGGAACCATTAGCCTGATGAGCTTAAGCACCATCAGCCTATTCCTTACTCGCACCTTGCGTCGCCGCAAGGTGGCTGGGACAAGTTTACTTCCCATTGGGCGTGAGTATTCCTGTGACGTCTTTATTCAAGAGGAAATCGTGGCCGGTGATGAATCAGATTACTGGGATGAATGCCGAGTGGAGTTCATCCGAGGGCTCTCTCTGATGGGGCAGCGTATTCATTCGGTCTATGCGAAAATACAAAAATTATTTTGGAATCGTATGGTGGTGGTGCATGATCTAAAAGTGGAACGCCGGAAGGCCTTTCGGACAAACCTCAAGCAACAGAGCTTGGTTCGTCTCGATGCCTTTTTAGCCCGCATTATGAAGTAAGTGGGCTTCCCACTTGTATATCAAGAAAAGGCCTCTTTATTGGAGGCCTTTCTTTTTATAATTAAGTATGTACGCAGGAGAAAAATAGGATTTTACCTTCTGTGTAAACCCGCACAGCCGTTGGGTTTTCAACGAGTATATTTCTAAAACCTTTCTCCTTGGAGATCATTTTTCTAGGGTACGCCTTTCAGATGGTTTGAATAATGCTAATGTCAGATAATAGAAATTAAAATCAAACTTTATTGAAGAGCAACAGGATAAATAATAAAGGGGTGCCCCCCTTCCTGGGGGGCGCATATCATGGACGCTAAAAATATATATCAAGGTGGTCAGGCAAGAACTCTATCTGGAGGCGGTATAGGGAAAGATCCTGTAGCTAAAGGGAGGCTCGCACCCTTGAACTTACTCCGCATCGTTTTTCAACGGTGGCCGCTAGTGGCTATTTTCACAGTGTTCGGGGCTCTTTTTGGGATACTTTATGCCCAATGGGCAACTCCAATCTACGAAGCGGCTGCCGATTTGGAAATGAGTGTGCGCCGCCCCAAGGTCATCAACAACGACGCATTTATCGAAGAGGGAGGCGTTCGTGATGAGGATATTGTCTTCAATACTCGCTTTGCTAAATTTAGGTCCCCGGCTATGGAGCAGTTGGCCACCCATGAATACTTTAAAGAATATCCTGCTGATGGTCTTTCTGGAGGGCGATTCGAAGGCAACCCAGATGGATTGGCCATCCTCATTAGAGATGTATATTGGAGGAAAGATTCACGGGCAAATATTGTCCGTGTATCTTACCAAAGTGCGGACCCTGTATTTGCAGCGCAGCTGGTGAACGTGATGACCGATTGCGCAGGTGTACTGATGATGCGGGAAAACCAGGAATTATCTGACGAGGCGGTTAAGTGGTTGATCTCGCAAGTAGAGGATCAACGCGAGTTGCTCGAAGAGGTTGAAAAGCAGCTAGCGGCCATTCGTAAAGATCTTTATCTTGATTCGCTCGAGCAGCGAAAAATCGCGCTAGGCCAATCCCTTACAGCGGTGTATCAGGAGCGTGAGGCCTTGAACAGCACCTTGGCGTCTCGTAAAACCGTGTATGACTTTGTTTCTGAGCTTAAAGACACGGATACTAATCTAGAGATCCTTCCGACGGGTCTACCTAAGGAAGAGCAGCTAAATGAATTAATCCGCACGTGGAAGGCGGCTCACACCGAGCTTCTTCTCGCGAAAGATCGTTTTACGGACCTTCATCCTGAACATCGGAAGGCTGAAGAAAAAGAAGCGCGTGCTCAAGGGCAGTTGAAGCAGTTCATCTCATTGTCCTCGCAAGCCATTTTAAATGAAATAGAACTCTTGGGTAAGCAAGTGGCGCAGGTGGATGAGCGTATTGAGGCCATGAAGCATGAGTCGCTGGAGTTAGGCACCCAACTCGAGGTGGGTATGCAGCGGCTCCAGCGGTTGGAGCGGAAGCGGGATGCCTCTGACACAGCTTACCAGACGATACTTCGGCGGATGGAGGAAGCTCGCTTGTCCGCTGATGAAAATATGGCCTATACGAAAGTGATTCGCGATGCGTCTATTCCTCGAATCCCCGTGCACCCTAGTAAGATGCGTGCGGTAGTTATGAGTATTATTTTAGGGTTATTTGCGGGAAGTGGAATGGCCATTGCCTTGGCGTTTATCCTGGATAAAATTGAAGCGGTGAACGACCTGAAGTCGCTTAATTTGAAAATTCTAGGCATTATTCCTCCGCAGGAAAATATAGATTCTCGGGAAGAACTGGCCACGATTGGTTTACGATACAACTTTAACCATATGGTGGAAATTTTTTCAGGGATTAACTCGCTGATTTCCTCGGATAAATATAAGGGTGATACAAAAGTTATTTTGATGAACAGCGTTATGCCTGGGGAGGGTAAGACGATTTCGGCCTGCAACCTAGCCATCAGTTCAGCGCTCAATGGGTCAAAAACTCTATTGATTGACGGCGATCTGCGTAAGCCACAGTTGGCTAAAATTTTTAAGGTCGATGAAAATCACCCCTCCCTACTCGATTGGTTGTCAGGCAGAGCCACTGGGTTGGCTCTCGATCAATTAGTTTGCAAGGAAATGATTGAGAATTTAGATGTGGTCACAAGCAGGCCGCTAAGAAAAGTTAACCCCGCTGAATTATTAGGGCGACGACCCTTGGGCGAATTATTGTGCTGGGCCCGTGAGCATTATGATCGGGTTATTATCGACTCGCCGCCGATTGGGCCGGTGGGTGACGCTCAGGTGTTAGCCAACCATGCTGACTCGGTTATCATGGTTTCTCGGATTGGTAAAACTCGGCGGCGGGCCCTTAAATTTGCACTGGCTCGTTTCGGTGAAATTGATGCTCATATTTTAGGGTGTATCGCCAATGATGTTCCGCGCTCTCTCTCGGGTCTATTTGGTGGAGCCGAAGGGTATGGCTATGGCTATGGGTATGGGGAGAGTTATGCTTCATATGGACGAGACGAGGATGAAGACTGGATCGATAAACCCCAACCAGAGCAATAGCTCTCAGTAACAATAAAGATTGGGTCAAAGGGATAAGTTTCGATTTTATAAACTGAATCGACCAAGGGCGGTAGCGTCTGGGCGGCTAAAAACAACATGTCCGATTTTAAAGCAGATAGTAGTATTAAACGCGTGGCCAAAAATGGAGTCTTTATGGGGCTTCGATTTGGGCTATATGCGCTATCTGGAATAATATTCATTCCTTTTTTAGTCAAGCAGTATGGGTCTGGGTCTTATGGACTGATCGCCTTAGCTGGTTTTTTAACTCAGTATATTGGCTTACTTTCAGGCTGTGTAGGGAGCTCCGTTGGGCGCTTCATGAACATCGCGCTCAATAAAAATGATTGGCAACAAGCCAATGAAATATTCAGTACCGCGATCGTTGCGAATCTCGTATTTGTTCTGGTTCAAATCCCTCTCTTTGCTCTGGCGGTTTGGAAGCTGGAGTTGATTATCGACTTTCCGCCGGACCAGGCGAAGGATTTTCGGATCCTCGTTGGGTGCAACATCGCGGTCTTTTTTATTGCGATCTTAAAAGGGGTGATCTTTACACCGATTTTGGCGGCTAATCGGCTGGATATTAATGCCAAATTTGATATCTATAGGCAGATCGCCCGCTTGATTCTTTTGATTGCGTTAATTTTATCCTTAGGGCCTTACCTATGGATTATAGGAGTGGTTGATCTCGCTCTTTCGTTGGTTATGTGGGCGGCAGGCTACAAAATATGTCGCAAAATGGTTCGCGGGAAATTAACTTTCAAACGGCGATATATTTGCTGGAAATGGGTGAAGCCGGTCATGAATATGGCGGGCTGGAGTATTGTGGCGAGTATGGGGCAGGCGCTCTTCCTGCAAACGGACATTTGGGTGATCAACCGCTTTGTAAGTATGGAATTGGCGGGAGTATGCGCCGCACTTTTGCTGTGGCCTAATTTTGTGCAACAGATTGCAAAAAATATTACGTCGCTGATTCTCCCGGTTATCATCATTGACTATGCCCATGGGCGGTTTGAACGAATTCAGGATGTGGTTATGTTCTTTAGCCGCATGTTTAGCATTTTGGCCATTTTTGTATGCGGGTTTTTAATGATTTGGGGCGGAGATTTATTAGAAATTTGGATGGGTGCTGATTACCGGAAGTATCATTTACTATTGGTTCTCATGCTTTTGCATTTTCCTCTGACCTTGGCGCGAGAAGCCATTTGGGGAGTCTTTCCCGCATACAATAAAATGCACTATTTGGGTATTTCGAATTTGGTGAGCGGTTGTTTGAATGTGGGCTTATCGCTTTTAGCCGTTTATTATGGATATGGGCTGATTGGAGTGGTGCTTGCGACAGGGATAAGCCTGATTCTTCAGCGAACCGTATTTATTTCTCTGTTTGTCGTGAAAATGCTTAAAATTCATTGGGTCCGACTTTTTAAATGCTATGTGCCAGGAGGTTTGGTTGTCGCTTTATTTCTCTTCCAATGGATCGCTTTCAATAATGTATACTTTATACAAGCAGGGGTGATTTCCATTGTGATTGGCCTGCTGTTTTGTGTGGAGGTTTTTGTCCGCGAAAAGGAAAGTCGAGTCGCTATAAAATCAATTTTTTCGAACATAACTAATAAGTAGATTTTGAATCGTCGGTAATGGGCTAAATAGACCGGATGAGACTACAAGAAATAGACGCGATTAAGGCGATAGCTATCATAGGAGTCATGGTGGCTCATATGTCTTTCGAAAGCCGATTCAGCGAAAGCGCTTTGGGCTTGATCGCCAATATCCAGTTCTTATTGGGCTGGTGTGTGCTGGCCTTCTTTTTTTGCTCTGGATTGCTAGCTCGATCCGTCGAAAGTGCTAAAGAAGCGAGACTCAGCATTCAAAAGCGCTTCTTGAGGTTAGTTGTTCCCTGTGTGGTCTTCAGCGTAACCTATCGATTGATTCGTTGCGGACTTTTCCTCACAGGATGGTTTAGTTGGGAATCGCCATTCCCAAGCCATATAAGCGATATGTTAGGCTTTATTTTTCAGCCTGTGGGGCCTCAATTTTATTTTTTATATAACCTATTCGCAATTTCTGTAGTTACCTTGCTGCTGGATTGGATTCTCCCTCGAAAATATCTATTTTGGATTTCAAGTATTTTTCTGATGGTATTTTATGGGTTTTTTACGCTACCAAGCCGGGCCTATGGTCCCGAGATCGAATTGATTCCGCTGTATAGTTTTATATATATTTTGGGAATAGCCTGTTCGGATAAAAACTTTAGAAAAAGGTGGAGCGGGGTATTATGCTTTATAACGGTAGGAGGAGTCGCCCTTATTTCGCAAAATTGGATCGTGGGCTATGTAGCGGTTCCTTATGGATTGTGGGTGATTTTTCGTCAGATTCCATGGATGGCTAAGGTCTTTTCAAGAACATATTTGGGCAAGTACTCATCCGCTATTTACGTATGGCACGCCCCTATTATTATGCCGCTATTGAGTATTCTCTGCGTTCGGGTTTTGGGTGGAACTTCTTTTGTTCTGGTTCCTATCTTAATAGGCACCTTGCTGTGCTCCATAGCGCTCGGAGAGATGACATCAAGGGTTCGTGTTTTACGTGTATGGAGGTTCTAGTGGCAGGGGCTCTCTCTGGATTAAAATAGATTGGGCATAAAAGATGCTCTAATCGGACTCTGGACTCTACGATTAAAGACGTACTTGTTAGATCCAAGAAGGTAGCCTTACGAGGCTAATCATAAAGGAAAAGTAGATGAAATTGAAATCATATACAGCACGAAAACAGCAACTTACGACTCTAGCTTTAGGACTTTTTCTATCGAATTCTTACGCAGCACCCTATCCCGCGCCGAGAGGAGGTGTAGAGCCCACCACCGACTACCGATCCTTCCCTCCCTTTGACCCGCCTATTGATTTAGATTTGACCATTCCCCCGACGGCTCCAGAAATTTCCGAATGGACGCGTCAAAACCAACCCGGCGATACGATGGCACTGACCGGAGAAAAACTTTCTGCATTCACCGGGGCTTCGGAGGGGCGGGATACACGATTTGTCCTTTACGGAGTTGGAGGGATGGTTGATGGTTTAATTCAACGTCTGGATGGACAGCAGTGCGCGATCACTCTCCCCCAAACTCTTCCGGTCAATACGATGTATTTGCTGTGGCCTCGTAATGAAAATGGCTATGGAGAGCCGGTGGCGATTAACAAGACAGAGGCGTGGTGG
>JAJRRI010000141.1 GCA_024279685.1 Verrucomicrobiota bacterium
GATGTTCCGAGTATGGATTCAGGAAAGCGGCCGTCGAGTTTCCGAATCGACCGGCGCACTGAGGCTAAGGTACGGAGTACTGCTTTTCGAGGGACGGGCTACGACCGCGGGCACATGGCGCCGAACCATGCTATTGCCACCCGATACGGGGTTGATGGCCAGTGGGAAACTTTTATGATGAGTAATATTATTCCGCAGGTGCCGCGGATTAACCGATATATTTGGAAAGATTTAGAAGCACGGATTTCTCGGACGTATGGCCGCTATTTTGGCGAGGTCTGGGTGATTACAGGCCCCGTATTTTCTGAACCGATCGAACGGTTGGGTTCTGGTGTGGCCATCCCATCGGGGTATTATAAAATCGTGGCCGACGAACGCGGCAATGAGCTTCGTGTACTGGCCTTTTTGGTTGAAAGTAATTGCCCGCCCTACGCGCGGATTAAGTCACAACGGGTCAGTGTGGATGAGCTGGAGAAATTAACTGGACTCGACTTTTTCCCAAAACTATCTAAAGAAGCTCAGGTGGAGCTTGAAGCCCAACCTGCGGGCCGACTATGGCCTTGGCTCATACCGGCCATCCGCTACTCTGCACATCCTTGAGGAAGAGAATTGAATGAAAACCAACCTTAAAGTCGCCGCTGCAATAACAGGCCTGGGTCTAGTCATCCTGCTGGGGCTGCATCTATTTCTGCAGTATGGCCTGACCCAAACCATGCGCGAAGTCGTGCTGCCGCGCATGAAGGCGGAGACCGGGATCGATGCGCGTGTAGGTCGACTCTCGATCAACCTGCCGAACGGGGTTTTCTATCTGAACGACGTGGTGGTGAAAAATCCAAACGGTTTTCTGCTCGAAAACCTCGTTTCTATCGAGCGTATACGGCTGGAGATCGATCTCTTTTCGCTCTTAAAAAAGCAACCGATTCGTGTGAAATCCCTCGAGGTGGAGCATGCGCTACTCAACGTGGTTCGTAACCAAGAGGGTGAGATCAATCTGAATGCATGGCAACCGACCCCTCTACCGATCGAACCGCTTCCCCGCTCAAGGCAACCTCCGCAGGAACGGGTTCCTGATCGTAGGCGAGTGGACCCTTCCCCCGTACCGGAGCGGGCGGCGGAAAAGCCCTTGCCGGAGGTATTGATCAAATCGTTATACCTTCGCGCTAAGGTGCGTTATGTGGATCTTAAACTCAACGCACTGGACGGTACACTCGATCTGGGCGTAACGGGTCAGAACCTTTCTACCCAGCGGGATTCATCGCTACCTTGGGGTGAGCTTGCGGTGATGGGATCGATTGGAAATCAAGGCACGAGTTTCATGACCGATCTGCGCATACGGCTCGCTCCACTGGCCGACCTGCAAGCGCCTTCGTTCGACCTGACTGGGCAGATCATGAAGATCGATCCACGCCTCATGGCGGAAGCCTACAGTAAATTGGGTATCCGATCTGCGCCGTTTGGACTCGACCCGACGATTCAATGCCGGGACGGATGGTTCCAGAATTCCGAGATCGTCGTGACGCTGGAGGACATCGTGCTGGAGGACAAATTAGCCCGCCGGTTGGGAGGCATGGCGGCCATTGGTTCCTTGCGTTTCCCCGTTCCCATCGAAGGTTCCTTGCAGGAACCAACGGTAGATCTACAGCGCGCGCTTTCCTCTGCGATCCGTGGAAATGCTGGGACCTTGCTCCATTCATGTTTGAAAGGCTTCGTGGCTAAGGAGTCCGGTTTGGAAGAGCCGCCGGCCGATTTAACCGATGCCGTCGTGGAAGCACTCGCCGTAGAGATTGAAGAAATTGGAAAGAGTGAGGTCCTTCAAATCGCGTTGAAAGATTTGGCAAATGGCACGGCTTCCGATACAAATGCGACCGACCCCATAAGCTCCGATGCGCTGATCCATATTTTGGGCGAGCATATCGAGGTGATTGGAGAAAATGAAGAACTCAAAGATGAGTTGAAAAATTTGAGTAAATGGCTGTTTGGCCAGTAAAGAGAATTATGAACCTTGTACTTTTAACGATGACCGCCTATCTGCTCGGAGCCATTCCTTTCGGCTTGCTTGTGGCGAAACTACACGGGGTGGATATCCGTTCGAAAGGCAGAGGCAATATCGGTGCGACCAACGTCCTGCGCGTCATCGGAAAAGGGTGGGGCATTTTCACCCTCGTGCTCGATGCACTCAAGGGATTCATCCCGGCCTTCCTTTTTCCGCGGCTGGCTGGTTTGGAAGGCGAGGGGGGCGTATTATTCGGGCTGGCGGCCATCATAGGCCACACCTTCCCCGTTTATCTCAAATTTAAAGGCGGCAAGGGCGTGGCCACGAGCGCGGGTATGCTGTTCGGCGTCGCGCTGTTTCCGGTCGGAGTAGGGCTACTTTGCTGGATCATTTGTATGGCGATCTGGCGCTATGTTTCGCTCGCTTCTGTTATGGCCGCGGTGGCTATTGCAGTGACGGTTTGGGTGGTGGACAAGGGGCTGATCGTGAATATTGCACTAACCATTTTGTCCGCACTCATCATTGGGTTACATCGAGCAAATATTCAACGGCTCCTGAACGGAACTGAAAATAGGTTTGGCAAAAAGAAGGAAGAAAAATCATGAAAGCAACAGTAATTGGAGACGGCGGGTGGGGAACGGCGCTGGCCATGGTTCTTGCACGGAATGGACATGAGGTTACGGTTTGGGGCCCCTTTTCTGACTATCTGGAAGAGATTAAACTATTTAATGAAAACGTGACCTATCTGCCCGGTGTTAAGGTTCCGCCGTCGATTCAGTGGACGGCCGATCGTGAAGAGGCCGTGAAAGAGGCCGATCTCGTGGTGCTCGTGGTGCCCTCACGGTTCTATAAAGAAGTCGTCGAAAGTTTTAAACCTTTTCTTCCCGCCTCCGCTCTGATCGTCAGTGCCACCAAGGGCCTCGACGAAGAAACCCACGAGCGTATGAGTGAAGTCGCCGGGGCAATTCTTGAACATTCCATCGCGGTACTCTCCGGGCCAAGCCATGCGGAAGAGGTCGCGCGCGGCGTGCCGTGTGCTGTGGCCATTGCAGCCACCGATCACGCCGTCGCCGAACAAATTCAACAGCTCTTTGTGAACGATACGTTTCGCGTTTACACCTTAGACGACGTAATTGGTGTTGAGCTCGGCGGGGCACTCAAAAACGTCATTGCCATTGCGGCAGGTATCGGTGATGGCATGGGCTTTGGCGACAATTCAAAAGCCGCGCTCATGACGCGCGGCCTGACCGAAATCACGCGCCTCGGCGTTGCCCTCGGGGCCAAGCCGGAAACCTTTGCTGGACTGAGTGGAATCGGAGATCTAATGGTCACCTGTATGAGTCAACATAGTCGTAACCGCGGGGTCGGCGAACGCCTCGGCAAAGGTGAATCCCTCGATGAGATCATGGCCAGTATGAAGATGGTGGCGGAAGGCGTTTGGAATTGCCAGGCCGCCATGGAATTGGCCGCCGGACTGGGTATTTCCGTACCCATCACCGAACAGGTTAACGCAATCGTTCACGAAGGGAAGGACCCGCGCAAAGCCGTGATGGATTTAATGTCGCGGTCGTCCAAAGCCGAGGGTAAATAGCGCAATAACACAACCCTCGATGGGGTTGATTCGGTGGTGTCGCAATACCGGGGTAGTGTACCACAACCCCGGCCTGATGACGGATCCCCGTAGGGGAATGAAATTAGGATGGAATAAGGTTATCCCCAATGGGGATAGGTCAATAGCCCAAGGTTGCCAACGGCTACGTTGGGGGCATATAGCAGGAATCACCAACCCTAACAGAGGTTGTGTCAAAATTCGGAAGGGAAATGGGATATGCCGCAATCGTTGTCGAAGATCTACATCCACACCGTTTTCTCTACTAAAAACCGTGAAGCCTTCCTTTCCGGCGATGCCCTCCGCGAAGAGCTCCACGCTTACATGGGTGGTATTGCCAAACAACTCGACTGTCCTCCCATCTGCGTTGGCGGTACCGCTGACCATGTGCATTTGCTCACGGTTTTGGCTCGGACTAAAACGGTTGCTGACCTCGTGAAAGAGGTCAAGCGCGTCTCCTCGGTCTACCTCCTCGGTCTACCTCCTCGGTCTGGCTCCACGAAAAGGGAATTTCCGAGTTTAAATGGCAGTCGGGATACGCTAGCTTCTCCGTTTCCCAGTCCAGTCTAGCGCGGGTTGGGAATTACGTTGATAACCAGCAAGAACATCACAAAGACGTGTTGTTTGAAGATGAGCTTCGCCGGTTTTTTATCAAACATAATTTAGACTTCGATGAACGGTATGTGTGGGATTAAAAGAAAGGACTTGAACAATGAAAGTGAAAGCATTCAAAGCATGGCGCCCAGCGGCGGGTAAGGCAGAGAGCGTGGCATCGGTTCCATACGATGTGGTGGATGCCGCAGGGGCAAAAGCCTTGGCGGCGGGTAATGCGGATAGTTTTCTGCATGTAGTTCGTGCGGAAATCGATCTGCCAGAAGGAACGAATCCATATAGTGATGAGGTGTATAGTCAAGCCAAGGCGAACCTCCAGCGGCTCATGGACGACGGTGTTTTAATTCGTGAAGAAAATCCCTCGATCTACCTCTACAGTCAGCAAATGGGCGACCACCTTCAGTATGGTATCGTGGCCACCTGCAGCGTGGAGGACTATGAAACCGGCCAAATTAAAATTCACGAAAAGACCCGCCGCGTGAAAGAAGAAGACCGCATTCGTTATGTGGATACGCAAAATGCCAACACCGGTCCCGTCTTCCTCGCTTATCGCGATAACGAAAAGATCAATGCTGTAGTTGAGGCCGCCAAAGGTACCGACCCAATTTATCAGTTTACGGCCGCCGACGGCGTGATCCATACCGTTTGGAAAATTGAACAGGTTGCGGAACTGGAAGCCGCCTTTGGTGAAATCCCGGCCACCTATGTCGCCGACGGCCACCACCGTTCTGCCTCTGCCGCCAAGGTCGGCGCCAAACGTCGCGCAGCCAATCCCAACCACACGGGCGACGAACCATATAACTACTTCCTCGCGGTCATGTTTCCCGAGAGTGAATTAAAGATTCTCGCCTATAACCGCGTGGTCCTCTCACTCCCCGGCACGCAAGACGAATTTTATGAAGCGTTGGCTCAAGGCTTTAACGTTGAGCAAAATGGAGTGGCTACGCCCCGGAAGGCGGGCGAAATCTGCATGTATATGGATGGGAAATGGAGCACACTGGCGCCGAAGGTTATGCCCGATGCCACCGACCCGGTCGCCGCGCTCGACGTGAGTATTTTACAGAACGAGGTGCTGGCCCCCATCCTCAATATTGCCGATCCGCGCGAGAGCAACGATATTGATTTTATCGGTGGAATTAAAGGAACGGAAGAATTAGAAAAGTGGGTCGATAGCGGCCGCGCGGCACTCGCGTTCTCGATGTATCCGACCTCGATGGAGCAACTCTTCGACGTAGCCGATGCGGGGATGCTGATGCCGCCCAAAAGTACTTGGTTCGAACCTAAGCTCCGTTCCGGCCTGCTGGTTAATACGTTGGATTAGCCTGCGCCCTTTTGACTTGAGTCGAAAAGGCAATCAACTAAAGTTCCTTCTCAAATTTTTACGAACAGGAAATAGGGTATGAAAGAGATTAGAATTGGAATCCTTGGATTCGGCACCGTCGGTGCTGGCGTGGTGGAAGGCATTCATAAAAACGGGGGCTTGATGGCTAGCCGAACCGGAATTAATCCGGTGGTGGCTAAAATTGCCGACCTCGATATTACGACCGATCGCGGAATTACCGTTGATGAAGGCGTGCTGACCACCGATGCCATGTCCGTCATTACTGACTCAACGATTGACCTGATCGTTGAGCTTATCGGCGGAACCACCATCGCCCGCACGTTTACGCTCGAAGCGCTCAAACAGGGCAAGCCCGTGATCACCGCCAACAAGGCGCTGCTGGCCGATCACGGCGAAGAGATCTATCGCACCGCCCGCGAAAATAAGACCGGAATTTACTATGAAGCAGCGGTCGGTGGCGGTATTCCGATTTTGCGTTCGCAACGCGCCGGACTGATCGGTAACCAGATTGAAAGCATCTACGGTATTCTGAATGGAACATGTAACTATATCCTCACGCGCATGGAGCGCGAGGGATTGCCGTTCGATGAAATTTTGGCCGATGCTCAGGCGCTTGGTTATGCCGAAACACCACCCGACCTCGACATCGACGGCATCGATACCGCCCATAAGGCCGTCGTTCTTGCTTCCATGGCCTACGGCGCGCCGGTGCCTATGGAGGCTTGCCCGACGAAAGGCATTCGCGGGCTGTCGGGTCAGGAGATTTCTAACGCCAGCGAATTAGGCTATTGCATTAAGTTGCTGGGCATTATCAAGGACAACGCCGGTGAAGTGGAACTTTCGGTGGAGCCTGCACTGGTTCCGAAGACACATATGATTGCCTCGGTCGATGATGCATTTAACGCTGTCTTTGTTAAGGGCGACCTCGTCGACGACACCATGTACTACGGCCGCGGGGCAGGGCGTATGCCGACCGCTAGCGCGGTGATCGGCGATATCATGGAAGCCGCCGCCGACCAACTGCACGGGGTCGGAACGCCGGTCAGTGTTACGATGATGTTTCAAAAATCCGAGCTGAAGTATTGCTCTCCCGCCAACATCGAGAAGCGGTGCTATATTCGTCTCGGCCTCAAGGACGAGGCGGGAGCTATGGCACGGGTGACGGATATCTTTGGAACCCATAATATTAGCATGGCCTCTGTCGTGCAAAAAGAACTCCACGAAAGCGGGGCGGTTCCGGTGATGATGCTTACGCAGACCGCCAAGGAGTCGGACTATGTGGCTGCGATGGTGGAAATCCAAGCCTTGGATGTCTGCGTCAGCGAACCCATCCGCATGCGCCTCGAAGATTTTGAATAAGAACCGCTAATGGACGCGAATGAACGCTAATCAACAACTGGAAGAAAAAGGGCTGGTATTCCAAATTGTTGGTTGTGCTATGGAGGTGCTGAACGAACTCGGGCATGGTCTACGGGAAAAGACCTACGAACGGGCACTCTGTCATGAATTTGGATTGCAGCAGATCGCGTATTCTCAACAAGAGGTCTTTCCTGTTCTCTATAAAGGAACGAAGGTGGATGACTATATCCCTGATTTGGTTGTTGAGGGCCGAGTTGTCGTGGACACGAAAACGATTGATTCAATTGGAGATAATGAGATCGGCCAAATGCTGAATTATCTTCGAGTAACCGGTCTTAAGGTCGGGCTTCTTATTAATTTTAAACACTCGAAATTGCAGTGGAAACGGGTTGTCCTGTCTGAGCATTAGCGTTCATTCGCGGTTTAAAAAGGATTTTGATATGAAAGTGGTAAAGTTTGGTGGGTCATCGGTCGCGAGCGCGGAGCAAATTTCGAAGGTTATTCATGTGGTGACGGCGGATGCCGCCCGTCGTATTGTGGTGGTGTCGGCTCCCGGTAAACGGCATGGCGACGACACGAAGGTAACCGACCTGCTGATTACGTTGGCCCATACGGTCCTCGAAGCTAGAAATTATGAAGTAGCCCTTCAGTCTGTACTTTCCCGCTATGCTGAAATTCAGCAGGATCTTGACCTACCGAAATCGATTGTGGCGATTGTCGAGGCCGACTTACGTGGGCGCATTGAAAACCGGGGTCCCAACGATCTCCAGTTTATGGACACGATGAAGGCCTCCGGTGAAGACAACAACGCCAAAGTGATTGCCGAGGCGTTTAGGAAACAGGGTCATGCCGCAAAATATACCAACCCCGGCGAGGTCGGTATGTTGTTGAGCGATGAATTTGGTAATGCCGAAGTCCTTCCGGAGTCATTGATCAAGTTGGCGGCGCTCAAAGAAGAATCAGAAATCATTATTTTCCCTGGATTTTTTGGCCACACCCTTTCAGGAGAAGTAGCGACCTTTCCGCGCGGGGGTTCCGACATTACGGGGGCAATTCTTGCCGCGGCGGTGAAGGCCGAGGTGTATGAAAACTTTACCGATGTTGACTCGGTCTATGCTATGGATCCGCGCATTGTTCCGAATGCTCCGGCGATTGAGCTGATGACCTATCGCGAGATGCGCGAGCTGGCCTATGCCGGCTTCGGTGTCTTCCACGACGAGGCGATCATTCCCGCCGTGCATGCTGAAATTCCAATCTGCATCAAGAACACCAACCGTCCGGAAGCGCCAGGCACCCTGATTGTTCCGGAGCGAAAGTATGAGCAGGCCGAAGTGACAGGGATCTCTAGTGCCGAAGGTTTTTGCGCGATCTATATCGATAAGTACATGATGAACCGCGAGGTCGGCTTTGGTCGCCGTCTGCTCCAGATTCTGGAGGAAGAGGGGATCTCCTATGAGCACACCCCATCGGGCATTGATAACATGTCTATCATTCTCCAATCTGCCGAGCTAGAAGCCGAGAAGGAAGCGGGTGTGGTGGCGCGTATTTCTGCTGAACTCGCACCCGACCACATCAATATTGAGCATGGTCTTTCGCTATTGATGGTGGTGGGCGAAGGCATGAACTATGCCGTTGGCATGGCCGCCAAGGCCACCCAAGCGCTCGGCGCGGCTGGGGTAAATATTGAAATGATTAATCAAGGCGCTTCCGAAATCAGCATGATGTTTGCCGTCAAGGACATCGATCGTGAAAAGGCTGTTCAAGCCCTCGGCAGCGCCTTTTTTGGATAATCCCTGACTAGCCGGTGTTTTTCATGCCGGCGGAGATTCCCGCAATGGTGACCATCAGAGCATCTTCGAGAACATCTGAGGATTGGTAGCCCTTAGTTTTGATCCGTCGCAGAATCTCTCCTTGTAAAAAGTTCAGTGGATCGGCGTAGGGATTTCGCACGAGGATCGATGCCCGCCACTGTTGCCGTTCTTCTTCAGCCGGAAGGTCTTTGGCAATATGCTCGGCCACATCCATTGTAGTGCGTAAACTTTCCCGCAAGTGGGTTCCAAGGACCTTAAGCTCGTGGTTGGCCAAGCATTCGTCATAATATGCAGCCACGCGCAAATCGGATTTTGAGAGCACCATGTCGAGCATGTCCATGAAGAAATAGAAGAAGGGCCACTGTTCAATCATTTCTTGTAACTGCGGTTCTTTTCCTTCGTTTACGGCCCAGTTTAAAGCCGACCCGGTGCCGAGCCAGGCGGGTAGCATAAGCCGGATTTGCGTCCATGCGAAGACCCATGGAATGGCGCGTAGACTTTCGATTCCGCCTCCGGCCTTGCGTTTGGCTGGGCGACTTCCAATGTATAGACGACTTAGTTCTTGCGCGGGGGTGACTTGGTTAAAATAGTCTACAAAATTTTCGTGGCCTCGAATCATTCCGCGGTATTCTTCACAGGAAATTGTAGACATAGATTCCATAAGATCCCGCCATTCCGCTTTGGGGGCCGGCGGCGGAGCGAGGGTGGCTTCAGCCACGGCGCTGGTGTATTGCATTAGGTTATGTACCGCTACTTCAGGGGTGGAATATTTTTGCTGAATCACTTCCCCTTGTTCGGTAACGCGTATGCGCCTGTTCACGGTGCCGGGCGGTTGGGCGAGCAGAGCATGCTCAACAGGACCTCCTCCTCGGCCGACCGATCCGCCGCGGCCATGGAATAAATTAATTCGCACATCGTGTTGGATGGCGGTATCTAGGAGGGCTTCTTGCGCTTTATATTGAGCCCAACTGGCGGCTAATTTTCCGGCATCTTTTCCGGAGTCTGAGTAGCCAATCATGACTTCCTGATCGCCTTGAATATCGGCTTTGTACCAAGGAATCGAAAATAACTGGTCCATCACATCTTGGCTATTATTAAGATCGTCCAGCGTTTCAAAGAGGGGCACCACGCGCATGATTTTTTTAATGCCGGCTTCTTTTTGTAGGAGTCGAACCGCGAGCACATCGGAGGGGCAGCTGGCCATGGAGATCACATAGGCTCCCAGTCCATCTGCGGGGAGGTCAGCACAAACCCGTAAGGTATCGATGAGCTCTTGTTGCTCGGGAGTTAACGGCATTTCTTTTGGCATAAGGGGCCGGCGATTCTGGCATTCGCGAATTAAGAATTCCAGTCGTTCCGTTTCGTTCCAGTCGCTGTAGGAGCCGAGGCCGATATATTCAGTGATGGCATTGATGAGCTCTTTGTGGCGAGGAGCCTCCTGACGGACATCTAGGCGAATGAGCGATAAGCCAAAACAATTCACGCGGTGAATAAGGTCGAGCAAGCTGTGGTCAGCCACCGAGGTGGCTTTTTGATCCTTTAGCGACTGGAAACAAATTTTCAAGGGGGTGAGTAAATCATCAACCTCGAGATAGACGCCCTCGGGAGAAGGTGTTTTTTGGCCTTTCAACTGCGCTCGACACCATGCTTTTGTTTGTTGAAGTCGATTCCGAACTGTGCGGAGATACACTCGATAAGGTTCCCGAACATCGCCTACGAGTTCCCGCAATTCGGCGTTACATTGTTTCATGGAAAGGAGCTGCACGAGCTTATCGACATCTTTGTAGTAGAGGTCGGCGGCCGTCCAGCGCGATAAAAGACAGACCTCTCGGGTGACCTTTGCGGTAACATTTGGATTTCCGTCCCGGTCACCCCCCATCCACGATGAAATTTTGATGGGACAACAGGTTTGCGGTAATGAGGTGCCTAGTGTTTTTTGAGCGGCATGGTTCAACGCTTTCATATACTGAGGAATAGCATGCCAGAATACTTTTTCAATAATCGCTAAGCCCCATCTAGCCTCTTCAACGGGGGTTGGGCGGACTCGCCGGATTTCATCGGTTTGCCAAATACTTTCTATTAATGCCCCGAGGTTTTCGCGCGTTTTGGCTAATTCAAACGGGGTTAAATTCAGTCGATCCCGTTGGGTTAAAAGATCTGAAATCAGCCCGCTTTTTTGGATTAAGGTTCGCCGTTTAACCTCGGTAGGGTGGGCGGTTAAAACGAGTTCGATTTCCATGCCCGTCAAGGTTTGGATAAGCGTTTCTTTTTGAATTCCTTTTTCGAACAGCGTGGGGATGAGCTGTTCCAGTGGGCTCACCTGGCTGAATAGGGCATCGTCCGCATAGTTACGATGGGTTCGGATGAGGTGGTAGCTTTCGGCCATATTAGCTAGATTAAGGAAATGGCTGAATGCGCGGGCGAGAAGGAGAGTTTCTTCGTCGCCGAGGGAGCGAATTAATTTTAGTAACTTAGCCTCTGCTTCGTCTGGATTGTCTTGGCGGGCTGATTTGGAAAGGAATCGAATTTTTTCCACCAAATTGTAAAAGGATTCGCCCTCTTGAGTTTTAAGGGTTTCACCTAATAAATCACCGAGTAAACGAACATCTTCTCGCAGCGGCGCAACTTCATCGTTTTGTATTGGCATATTATTTTCCTACTGTAAAAGGGTGATCTTAAATTTGAATCGCGCATCTTAGAGTGTATTTTTGAATAACTCTATTCAAAGTTGATGAATACGGCTTTTTATTCCCGAAGGACTAGCGGTCTTGGGTGCAGATGAAAAACGTGGCTAGGGCGTTTCATGCCGCCCTATCGAGTTTTGCCTTGCGATGCCGGTACTGCCAGTACCCGTCGTAGGTGTCGCCGATGACGGAGGTTCGGATGTCGAGTATGTTTTGGGCTCCATCCA
>JAJRRI010000007.1 GCA_024279685.1 Verrucomicrobiota bacterium
CGCGACATCGTTCTACTCAATGCCGCCTTCGCTATCATGGCGGGCGGCAAAGTCGACACCCCACAAGCGGGGCTGGCACTGGCCGCTGAATCCATCGACTCCGGCTTGGCACTTGCGAAGCTCGATGCCCTCGCACGGATGTCGCAGGAGTGAAAAAGAAAATTAGACCCGCGATTATCTGCTTTTTAATCGGCTTAGCTTTCATTCAATTTTTCGGAATCAATGGATTAAAAAAACTAGAAAAAACGGCCTCATGGCTAAAGCTCGATGCCACCGTTCTTTCAAGTGAAGTCGCGCTTAGCTCAGATGAGCTATCCTATGACTTGAGTATTAAATTTCGGGGTACAGTACATGAGAATGTACATACCTATTCCATCGTCAGAAACTCCGGGTCAAAGGATCAAATGGATAAGCTGGCCGAAACCGTCTATGCGGCCGGCGCCACCATCCCCGTTTTAATCAACCCCAAAAATCCGACCGAATACCGTTTCCCCCTACCCACCCGCAACCCGTGGTTACTGGGATTTCTTCCGGGCGCCGTTTTGATGCTCCTCGGATTTAGTGTGCTACGGAAAAACCCCGCAGGCGCTAAATCCAAAAATTAAAAAGGGCTTTATACAATTTTTTATGACGTGCTTTGTTTAAAGATGAACACGCTACCTAAGGAATCCTATGAAAGCACTATTCATCATCGCACCCCTCCTATCAGGACAACGGCGCGAGTGGGCGTTCGCGTAATCCAAAAAAACGACCTCTAAACAGCGGCAAGGGCAGTTTGCATGAAGGCGGAATTCGCGTGCCGCTCATCATTCGCACCCCCCGTATTCAATCCAACAGCATGTGCAACGAAAACGTCACCGGATGCGACCTCTTCCCCGCATTTTGTGAATGGGCCGGAGACCTTTCAGCAGATGGAAAATTCACTGCTGTTCCACTATCCTCACTACGGGAAAGGGTCGAACCAAAAACGCAGTCCGCCCTCATCGTCGGAAACTATAAACTCCTGAAGGATCTCCAAAACGATGTCCGAGAAAGCAGAAACGTTAGAAGCCCTACTGAATAACCGACTGATGCAAGTTGGAGCGCAGATGCCGTCTGAGAATTTAAGCTATGACCCGGAGGCAGATTTAGGCCATCGGCGGAGCCGTAGAAGGTAGGGCGCTCTCGCCGAGAGCGCCGCGCGCACGGGCCGGGCGGCCTCTCTACCCGTAGAAATGTTCGTAGAGAAATTCCTTAACCGGATCGAGTCCAGTGCCTTCCTTGGCAGAAATTTCGTAGACCTTCTCGCCCGTCTTTTTCTTGAATGCAGCGATATATTCGGCCGCTTCGGGCGCGTCCATTTTATTGGCGAGCACGAGGTAGGGTGTATCAGAGAGTGACTCTTGATGGAGGCGCAGTTCTTCGCGCAGGTGGAGAAAATCGTCGGCCGGGTTGCGCTGATCCGTTCCCGCCATGTCGATGACGAACAGTAAAAATTTAGCGCGTTCAATGTGTCGTAGAAATTGATGCCCTAATCCAATACCTTCGTACGCCCCATCGATTAATCCGGGAATGTCCGCCACGCGCAGGCGGTTAACATTTGCATATTCCATGGTCCCAATAATGGGATTAAGAGTGGTGAAGGGGTATGGAGCAATCTTGGGATGCGCGTGAGTGAGCTGACTGAGCAGGGTTGATTTTCCGGCATTTGGATAACCGACCAGCCCGACGTCCGCCACAAGCTTGAGCTCCAGCCATAACACCTTCTCCTCGGCCTTGACGCCTTCGGTAAATTCGCGCGGAGCTTGGTTGGTGGAGCTTTTAAAATGAATGTTGCCAATCCCGCCCTTGCCCCCTTTGGCCACAAGCAGCTCCTCACCGTCGCCAAGTAACTCGCCGAGGACCTCATCCGTCTCGGCATCGGTAATCACGGTGCCCACGGGAAGTTTGGCAATGCAGTCAGCTCCGTTGCGGCCATGGCACTGCGAGCCCATTCCGTGCTGGGCATGCTTGGCGCGCTGGTGGGGTTTATAGTAGAGCGGAAGCAAGGAGTCTTCGTTGGCATCGCACCGAAGAATCACCGAACCGCCATTGCCGCCGTCGCCGCCGTCAGGACCGCCCCTGGGAATGTACTTTTCGCGGCGGAACGATACGCAGCCGTTGCCGCCATTTCCGGCACGAATATAGAGCTTTACGCGGTCTTTAAATACGACGTGTTTCATGATCGGCAGTGTTGGGGTTTAGGGTTGAAGTTTCAAGCATGCGGAATAGGTAAAAGAAAAGGCGGGCTGATGGCCCGCCTTATCCGCGCTTGGTTCGTATTAAATTATACGAGAACGGCTTCGCGGATATGTACCTTGCGCTGGCGCTTATCGAATTCGACAATGCCATCCTTAAGGGCGAAGAGGGTGTAGTCGTTTCCACAACCTACGTTTACGCCGGGGTGTAACTTCGTTCCCAACTGACGCACCAAAATGGTGCCTGAGGTTACGCGTTGCCCCCCGAAGCGTTTAACGCCACGACGTTGTGAATTACTGTCGCGCCCGTTGGTTGTTGATCCCTGTCCTTTTTTATGAGCCATGGTTGCCTCCCTACAAAATTATGCTGTGATTGATTCTACTTTAATCTTCGTCAATTCCTGACGATGACCGATTTTACGACGATATCCCTTGCGGCGCTTCTTTTTGAAGGAGTAAATCTTCTTGCCGCGCAGGTTTTCTACCACGGAAGCCTTAACCTTGGCTCCCTCCACGAGAGGTGCACCAATCGTGAGTTCGCTTCCATTGGAAATGGCCAATGTATCAAATTCTACGCTGGCACCTTCTTCTAGGTCCAGCAACTCCACATCGAAGACATCACCCTGTTGAACACGGTACTGCTTCCCACCGGTTTCTATTACTGCATATGCTTCCATAAATTTCCTCAATACCCCCACGGGGCTTTCTTCCTAAAAAATCAAGAGGCGGAACCTACGGAATCACCCCCAGTCTGTCAACCTTAATTAAACCGCAAAAAAGGCCTCCATCACAACACCGCCTCCTCCCAGACAAAAAAGATCTGCCCCAAGGTTATTTTTCGGCACCAACTTGCCAATGATTCGCCTTAAGTCGTTCGGCGGCACAATACAAGGACTCGCGTAGAAATGAATGAAAAAACACAGAAATGGACACGCGGGCTCGTCGTACTTTCCCTCGGCATACTTTATGGATGCAAAGAAGCAGCACCCCCGCCTCGTGCTGCTCAACCCGCAAGGCGAAGTGATCGCCGACAGCTTCAAGGACAGACGCTACTTCGGCTCTCGACATGTAATGGCAGAACTCAAAAAGATGCTCCTGAAGCCAAAACCAAGGCCAAAGCCGATCCCGAGCCGCACCCTCCCTCCTCCGAACCATTCAGCGAACGCTTCAAGCTCACCGGCTTCGGGAAAAGTGCGGGAAAACGCGTAGCCATCATCAACGGAGAACTCGCCACCGTCGGCACCGAACTCGATGTCGGCGTGCGGGGCGAAGAGATTGCAGGAAGCTAGGTGGTCATCTCCACCCAACGCCAGCATCTGCAAGCAAACCCATAGTCACACCACATCCGCCATCCCTCAAAAGAAACCTTTTCCTTTTCACGTCGAACTCCACCCCCATAAAGAGGGTAAAGAACAGGCTCGCTTTGCGGGCTCAGCGATTCTGCGCGAGACCGTCATTTTCTTCAGCGCAACGGGTGGTTCATTTAAAATTCATCGCGGAGCAGACCGTGCAATAGGACATCGGTGAGTTGCTCGATGGTAGCGGAATCGATGGGCGCGCAGGGCTCGGGAGCCACTTGCTGGAGGATCGGGGCAAAGAGGAAGCGGGCGGAAAGAGTGGAGGTCAGCAAGGGGCCTAGAATGTGGGGCGGAATGTTTCGACCATGTTCATGAGCAATCGGCTGGCAGAGACGCTGGTCGAACTCGGCCATCATCTGTTTTGCCCAAATTATTTTGTGCTCAATAATGTCGGGGTCGTCGCGCGGAATTTCGGCAAGGGCAAGCAACAGGGCGTCTCGGTGGTTTTCAAAGTAGGTCAGTGCAGCGGCAATAAAACGGCGCAGGCGGGGCTCGACGGGTTCGTCGCCGGAGAGGGTCTCGCGGGCAAGATCCAGATAGCCGGAAAAAAAGTGGTCGAGCAGCTCCTTGAGTAGCCCCTTTTTCGATCCGAAAAAATAGCTGACCATGGCCACGTTAACGTCGGCCTCGCGGGCAAGCTCGCGCAGCCCCGTTGCACTAAATCCTTTTTTAGAGAAGAGGTGCAGAGCGGCATCAATGATCCGCTGGCGCGATTCACTCTCTCTTTTTCCTAGGTTGACATCCTCTTTCATATCTTTTACCTTGCCTGAGTTAAACAACTGTTTAAGTTGTGGGGATCGCGGAATGGATTGTCAAATCCAACGATTGGAAAAGAGTGCCATGAACAGAGTAAAAAAAGAAGGATTGCGTTGGAGCCTGTTTCTTGTGCTGGGCTTTGGAGCGGGTCAGGTTTCGGCGCAGACCATGGACAAGTGTGTAAGGCTGGCGCTGGAAAACAATCTGGAGTTGCAACGCCAACAGCTCAACCCCATGCTGATGGAGAGCGATTTAGCGGAACAGAAGTCGCGCAATTTTGGCAAGCTGAGTGTGGTTTCGTCCTACACCCACTATAACCTACCCCGTACGCTGGCTCCGCTCACCCCGGCTTCGATCTTGTCCGATCCGCTGGCGGTTCCGACGACGGAAGATCTTTTCAACGCAGCACTGGTCTATGAGCTTCCGCTCTTTACGGGATTTGCCCAAACGCGCTCGGTGGAGATTTCCAAGCTTCAGCAAGAGATGGCTCTGGCCGCCGTGGCTCTAAACCGGGAGCAGTTGATCTATAATGTCAAAACGCTTTATGTGAATTTGCTTTCGATCCGGGCACAGCTTGAGGCGCAGACGGCGTATGTTGCCGCCTTACAGCGTCTGTACGACGATATTTCCCGCGAGCTGGAGCTGGGCAAAAAGGCGCGGATCGACCAGCTCAAGGCGGCGGCCGACCTGAAGAGAGGCCAGGCCAAGCAGACTCAGTTGCAAAGTGATCTGGCGATTATGAAAGATTCGCTGGCGACCCTGCTTAATGTCGAACAGATAGGCGCACTTCATGATATTCCAATTTCACCGGAACCCATCCAAACCCTTCCCGAAGACCTGGGGGGGCTTCAACGCCTGCGAACCATGCAGCTGGCCACGGAAAAGGATCGCCAGCTCGTCAAAAAAACGCAGGCAAACCGCTGGCCCCAGCTCTACCTCAATGCGTTGTATGGTCAAAACTTTGGCCCCAACGACGACAGCAACCAACATAGCGGTGATTGGAACAATGAAGAGGTTTGGCAAGCGGGCGTGATTTTAAAATGGGACATCTTTAATTTTGGGAACACGAAGTCCAAGGTTCAAAAGGCTCGGATTTCCGCGCAGCAAAGCCGCTTCGAGCAAGAGCAGGTCGAGCAGGAACTTTCGCGCGCCCTGAAAGAGGCCGTCGCCCGGATCAATATGGCGGCCAACGATTACCAGAGTGCCCAGGAGGAGTTGGCATTAACCTCCGAGACCGAAAAGATCGAGCAGGTCCGCTTCGAGCAGGGCTCGTCCGACACCGCCGAGCTTCTCTACGCCAAGGCGCTCAACCAACTGGCGCAAAGCCGCCTAATCGGTTCGGGCTATCGCTATCAAACCTCCCGCTTTCATCTGAATTACCTGCTCGAAAAAGGAGAAGAGCAATGAAGAAAATAATTCCCCTCGTTTTAGTGGTTGCCCTGTTGGCGGGCGGCGTGGTGTTGCTTAAAAAACGGAAGAACGCTGTGGCCGGAGTTCCGGTTCCGATTCCTATCACCTACACCATTCGAACCGTCCAGCCGGCTTCGCGAACAATCACCCAAACCCAAAACTTTTTAGCCAAGCTTGAGCCCATCCAACGGGCGGAAATCTCCACCAAGCTTTCGGGACGGATTGAAATGGTGCTCGTGAAAGAGAGTCAGACCGTTCGGAAAGGCGATCTGCTTTTACAGATTGACGACCAGGAAATCCGCGCCAGCCTCTCTGCTCTCCAAGCCAACCTGGAGGCCTCCCAGACGCAGAACCGCTATGCGCAGGATCAGCTAACCCGCAACCAGGCCATGTTTGAGGTGGGCGGACTCCCGCAGGAAAGGCTCGATGCCTCCGCCATGGCCCGCAGTGCCGCCAGCGCCGCCGTCCAAGGATTGGAACAACAGATCCAAGCCTTGAAAAACCAGCTCGGATATAGCCAAATCACGGCACCTTTCGAGGGCACCGTAGGGACCATCTTCCTGAGGGCAGGCAATTTGGCTTTGCCGGGCAAGCCGCTACTTTCGCTTAATGTACTGCCGCAAAAGCTGACCTTTCGTTTTGCGCCGGACGAAACCGGAATTCAGCCGGGACAAGCGGTCTTACTCCAAAACGAAAGGGCAGGAACCGTGGCTAAGATCTACGATGATTCCCAAGCCGGGCTCTCTGTGGCCGAGGTGGCACTGGATCAGCGGATTGAACAACCCAGCGGAAGCTATATCTCAATCCGGGTGGCCACCCAAACCGCTACCGGTTGCGCCGTCCCAATTCAATCGCTGATCCACCGAAAGCAGGGCACGAGCTTGATGTTAGAAAAAGACGGCCAGTTTAAGGAATTTTCCGTTAGCGTGCTGGCGCAAGAGACAGAGTTTGCGGTGGTGGAGCCGGCGGTGTCGCAGCCGGTTGCCGTGGCGGCCGAAGCCAAGCTGAGCCTGCTGCCCACGGCCCGGGGCATCCGGGTGATCGAAGGGGATTCCAATGAATAAAAGTTGGATCGAACGGATGCTGGACCGTCCCTATATCGTCTACTCCTTTTTAGTGCTCTTTTGCCTGCTAGGGTTCCAAGGCTACCGCAACATTAAGCAAAAGCTCTTCCCCGACTCCAGCTATCCGCAAATTGCGGTGGTGATTGTTCAGCCGGGCGGCTCGGCCCAGACGCTCGCCGCCAACGTGGGCGTTCCGGTGGAGGAGGAACTCTACACTCTAGATAAAGTGCGCCGGGTCTTTTCCACCACCATCGACGAAGTCAGCGTCATCCGCGCTGAATTTGACTACGGCAAAAATCTCGATGCCGCCGCCACCGATGTGGGCAATAGCCTCGACAAAATCCGCGCCGCCCTACCCCCCTCCATCCTCGAACCGCAGATCCAAAAAATCTCCTCCGCCACCGCGCCAGTGCTGGTGGTTTCCATCACGCCAAAAACGGATGACATTGCCCTTGAAGAGGTGCGGCAACTGGCCGACAACACCTTCAAGCAACAGCTTATCAAACTGCCCGGCGTGGCCAATGTGGATGTCTTCGGCGGCTATAAAAAGGAAGTCCAGATCATCGTCAACAAACAAGAGATCGATCGCTACGGCCTGCGCATCGGCCGGGTGCTCGCCGTGCTTCAATCCAACAACCGCGACCAAGCCATCGGCTTTATCACCAGCGACAAAACTCGTTATCTTCTCAAGGCGCCCAGCCGCGAAGAAAGCATCGACGGGCTGCGCTCCCTGCGTCTTGGCCCCGACCTCGTGCTCGGCGACGTGGCCGACATCTATTTCGGCCACTACGAAAACTCCGCCGCCTACTACGGTAACGCCAAGGAAGGCATCGCTCTCTCCGTCCAGCGAGGAATCGATGCCGACGTGCTCCGCACCATCGGCCATGTGGAGACCGAGCTAGAAAACATAAAAGCCGCCTACCCCGGGCTAGATTTCGAAATTACCGACACCCAGAAAACCACCATCGTGCAGTCCACCGGAAACATGTTCGACTCCCTGCGCGACGCCATTTTGATGTCCACCTTCGTGGTCTTCATCTTTCTCGCCAGCTTCCGGCAGGTGCTCGTGGTGCTCGTCACCATTCCGCTGGTCTACGCCTCAACCATCGCGCTGATGTGGCTGACCGGAGTCGAGTTCAACATTGTCACCCTCACCGGCATCATCCTGGCAATGGGACTGCTGCTCGATGACACCGTCGTGATCATGGAAAACATCGAGCGCCACTACCGCGAGCTCGGCAACGACATCCAAAAGGCGGTGGTCGAGGGTACCAAGGAGGTCATGTTCGCCGACTTTTCCGGCACCGTCACCACCATGATTGCGCTCACACCGATCCTCTTCGTGGGCGGCTATCCGCAAACCGTGTTCCGCCCGCTCACCCTCACGCTGCTGCTGGCGCTGAGTGCATCGTACGTCATCTCCATCACTGCCGTTCCTTTGCTTTCGCTCAAACTCCTCGCGTTGGACCACCCCTTGCTCCTGCGCTCGGAAGCCTTCTTCAACCGCCACACCGAACGCGTCAACAACGCCGTGCAGCAATTCTTCTCCAAGGCCGTCGGTGCCGCGCTCCGGCGCAAGCGCGTGGCTGTGCTCTATTTTGTGGCTCTGCTGGTTTTGTTTGTGATCAGCGTCCGGGGAGTTATGACGATCGTTGGGCAGGAACTGATGCCGCCCATGGATACTGGCGGCGTCAAATCGCCATCACCACCGACCCTAACCTACCGCTCGCCGCCAGCCAAAAAATCGTGGAGCAGATCAACCAAATCGTAGCCGAAAATGGGCAGCTCGAAAGCCTCTCCTCCGCCATC
This sequence comes from Verrucomicrobiota bacterium, assembly GCA_024279685.1. Taxonomy (GTDB): domain Bacteria; phylum Verrucomicrobiota; class Kiritimatiellia; order Kiritimatiellales; family Pontiellaceae; genus Pontiella. The sequence continues at coordinate 8,614 of JAJRRI010000007.1, forward strand.
GGCAGCGAGGCGGGCGTGCTGAGCATTGGTAGTGGATCAGGCATCGACCACATCGCCGTCACCGCCACCTATGTCAACCGCTTTGAGCGCGAGGAATCCATCTGGGAAATTCAACGACGCCTACGCACCGAACTTGCCAAGATCGAAAACCTCAAACACGTCGAGGTCGTCGACTATGGCGCCACCGCCCTCGCCAGCCTCCGCGCCAATATCGACATTATGCTTTCGAGCCCCGACTTCCACGATTTGGAAAAAGCGGGCGACCTCGTCGAAAAAGCGCTCTATAAAACCAAGGGCGTCGTCTCCGTCTCCCGCACGTGGGATCGCGATAAATCGGTCTACAATCTGGAGATCGACAAGGAGCGTGCAGCGCTCTATGGGCTCGATAACCCCGCCATCGCGAGCCAGCTTCAAACCGTCCTGCGCGGGGCGCTCGTCTCCACCTTCCCGGCCGAAAACAGCATCGACTTTGGTGTACGCGTCTGGCTACCCGAAAACCAACGCAACCGAACGAGCCTGCTCGAAACCACCCTCATCGACACCCCCTCCGGCGAAAAGATTCCGCTCGCCGCCATGGCCTCGATCTCCCGCGACCTCGAACCCGGAATCATCACCCGCGAAGGGCTCAACTACACCCTCAATGTCTACGGCTTCCGCGAAAAAACCGCCATCTCGCACATCATGAAAAATTTCGACAAAGCCTTCCAAGGTTCGGAACTCCCCCCCTCCGTCACGATGGAGCAGGTCGGCGACGTCAAGGAATTCGGCAACTCTGCCGGACGCATGGGCGGCGCCATCGGGCTTTCGGTCGTCCTGCTCTTTTTCACCCTGGTTGTCTTCTTCAATTCCATCAAGATTTCGCTGATGATCATCCTCTCCATCCCTCTGACGATCATCGGCGCCTCCTGGACGCTGCTGGTGCTCAACTACCACGTCTCCATGCCAGCCATGATGGGCTTCATCCTGCTCTCCGGCATCATCGTCAACAATGCCATCCTGCTCATCCACTTCGCCCGCGAGCGGATGGAGGCCGGACTGGACAAAAAAACGGCCATGCTTGAGAGCATCCGCATCCGCACGCGCCCCGTCATCATGACCTCGTTTGCCGTCGCCGCCGGGATGCTGCCCGTCGCCCTCGGCAATGCCATCGGGCTTGAACGAATGGCCCCGCTCGGCGCGGTTGCCGTCGGCGGCCTGCTCGTCGGCACCTTCCTGATCCTGCTCTTCATCCCGCTCGTCTTCATCTGGACCACCCGCGACCCCCGGTCGCCGAGCAAAGCGAGTTCGACATAAAGCAGCTTGTTTTTAGTGATGAGCTGAGTTCAAAAATCCATATGCCCCGACTTTCCGGTCGCTCAGCAAAAGGAATTTGACTTGCAGGCGAGACGCCTACGGTACGGACCTCTCGGAGAGGTCGCCATGGCAGCCTGTAGCCACAAAGAACTCCTCTCCCGCCCCCTCATCGGAAAATCACGAATCTCTATTGACAGCCCAACAAATGCTGGTCTATAAAGTGCGTCTTTTTACGGGGGATTAGCTCAGTTGGTAGAGCGCGTGCATGGCATGCACGAGGTCATCGGTTCGAACCCGTTATCCTCCACCATCTTTAGACTCGATCTTCGGATCGGGTCTTTTTTTATACCCGCAATCCGAGCTGAGAGCGGTAGAAGGCCAGTTCAGCAATGGACGCTTTAATATCGAAGAGTGCATCGTGAGCGTTAGCCGAATCGATCTCTCCACCCGGAAAATATTGATTTAGCAACCCGACATCCTCCTTGTCAAACGGTTCCTGCTCCACCCAATCCTGCCACTGAATTTTAACGGTGGAAACATCGAGTAGCCGATAGTGCAGGCGATCGCTAAATTCAGGGAGAAATTTACGCATCAAAAACCAGTCATTATGCACACTATTTCCAGCGAGAATCGGGCGGCTAGCTATTTCGGCCTCGGACGCTCCGCAGTATTGATCCAATAAGGCAGAAATTTGTCGGTCAGCCTCTTCGATTGAAACGGCTTCGGAAGAACGGCATTGCTGAACGAGGCGGGGCAGATGTTCAGCAACCCACGGACTAACCGCTTCTCCCTCCTCCAACCGAATGCAGAGATTGAGATCGGCAGCGGAAGGTGCACTACGGCGGAGGTCAGAATCGGTGATAATCACGGCGACTTGAAGTAAGCGGGCATGATCGAGTTCAAGCGAGGTAAACTCGGCATCAAACCAAATATAGGCAGAAGATTTTTTCGGGGAATTTTTAGACATGCCGAGAGGCTACTTGATCAGGGAGTAGGTATCGAGAGCAATGACCAGCTCTTCGTTCGTATGAATTTTGAGCGCGGCAACCTTTGAGGAATCGGTAGAGATGAGCGTCTCGTTGGCTTCATTGCGCTCGTCGTCTACCGTCAACCCGATGAATTCAAAGTTTTCGAGGATCCTCTTGCGAAGCATCGGGTTATTCTCACCCACTCCGGCGGTAAAGACAATACCATCGACCCCGCTCATAGCGGCCGCGTAGCTGCCAATAAATTTTTGAATGCGGTAACAGAACATTTCTATGGCATCAATACTGTTTTGATCCCCTTCAGCCGCCGCCTCGACCACGTCGCGCATGTCGCTCTTTCCGGCAATCGCGAGCAGGCCGCCCTGCTTATTCATCATGGTGCTCACCTGCGCGGGAGTAAGCTCCTGCGATTCCATAATATGCAGCGGAATATAGGGATCGAGCGACCCCGAACGGGTGCCCATCATAATACCGTCAAGCGGCGTGAAACCCATGGAGGTATCGACCGACTTCCCGCCCATAAAGGCCGCCAACGAACCGCCGTTACCCAGATGGCACGTAATGAGTTTGAGCTCTTTGAGTGGCCGCCCAAGTTCCTCGGCGGCCTTTTCGGCAACATACCCATGCGACGTTCCATGAAACCCGTATTTCCGAATCTTATAGTTGGAGTATTGGATGCGCGGCAAGGCATACATGTAGGCCTTCTTTGGCATGCCCTGATGAATGGCGGTATCGAATACGGCGACCTGCGGCAGGTTGGGCAACAGTGACTGTATCGCTTTAATCCCCATCAGGTTCGGCGGGTTGTGCAACGGCGCAAGCATCGAGTTACGTTCGATCGCTTTGATGACCTCCCGATCAACTACTACAGAGCCGGTAAAATCTTCCCCACCATGCACGACACGATGCCCCACCCCTCCCAACTCCGCAAGACTTCCCAGCAGGTCATACTTGCTCTCGAGGAGTACCTTAAGAATTTCGTCGATCGCCACCTTGTGATTCAGTAGATCGATAAACTCACGGTCCTTACTACAGTCGGTGCATTGCCGAACGATGGTCGAACCAGAAATTCCGATACGATCGGCCTGCCCTTCGCACATCGCGTGGAAATAGTGGGTTTCTTCGTCCACCTCGTAGAGCTTGAATTTAATCGAAGATGAGCCTGAGTTGAGCACGAGAATTTTCATGATGTCCTTTGGTAAAATTAGGTAGCGGCCTGTAGCACCGTGAGCGCCACGGTGCCGACGATATCCTCGACCGAGCACCCGCGCGAAAGATCATGGACGGGTTTATTCAATCCTTGCAGCACCGGCCCATAAGCACCCGCTCCGGCGAGGCGTTGAACCAGTTTATACCCAATATTTGCGGCATTTAAATCGGGAAAAATCAAGACCCGAGCATCCCCCTCTAACGGGCTATCGGGGGCCTTTTTCTGAGCCACCGAATCCACGATCGCGGCATCCACCTGTAGCTCACCATCGATGACAATATCCAGGTGGGCATACTCCTCAGCCACCTTTGCCGCGCCAACTCCGTGGCCCGCGCCACCTTGTCGACGGCGTCACTTTTACCAGAACCGCGCGTAGAATAGGAAAGCAAAGCCACGCGCGCTGGAATAGCATAGGCCATGGCCGAAATCGCGCTGTCGACGGCAATGGCAGCGAGCTGTTCGGCGGTTGGATTTTCAACCAGTGCACAATCAGAAAAGACATAGGTCTTGCCGTTTACATCCATGATAAAAAAGCTCGATACGGTCGAACCCTTCTTCGCGGACTTGATAATCTGGAGCGCCGGCCGGACGGTATCCGCCGTGGAGTGGGCCGCTCCAGACACGAGCCCGTCGGCCTCGCCCGCGTGCATCATCATCATACCAAAATAATTCAGCTGCTTGACCGTTTCAAGCGCCTGTTCGATTGTGATGCCCTTGGCTTTACGTAGTTCGTAAAATGAACGGGCATATCCCGCCAGCCGAGTGGAGGTTTCTGGGTTAATCACCGTAATACCACCGCAATTATAGCCTTTATCGGAAAACCACTCCGAAATTTCCTCCTCGATACCCAGTAGGATAACGGAAGCAATGCCTTCTCGGCTGATCGTATGGGCGGCTTCAAGCACCCGCTCGTCATGACCCTCGGGTAATACGACACTGCTCTTTTTTATTTTCGCCGCATCGATAATCTGCTGGATAAATGTACTTCTGCCCATTCAATTAACCCCTCATTTTATGACTTTCCCATCTCGACTTTAAAAATATCTGGGGAAGTTAGCACGGCCTTGTTTTTCCGCAATTTAAATCCTTATAAAAGTTGAGCAGTTAAGGGGTCGTGGGCTTAAGAAAAAAACAGCACCGCCCACGCCTTTCGCTTGCGCTACTCGCCGCAAAACTGGCGCGAACGCTTTCAAAACCCAATTCTCCACAGATTGCACCACGAAGATAAGAAGAACACGAAGCGCTCTAAAGAACGAGCTACTTTATTCCGCCTTGTAATAATACCGTATTAAAACTCAGCAATAGACCGGCCTGGATAGCAGACAGTTTTATATAATTCATAACACAAACCGTGTTCATAAATGGATTCAAATAAACTTGATTCTAGCTCTCTACGAACATTCCGAACGCACCCGGTCACCTTATTCGACACGTTATCAAATTTTATTTTTGTACCCCTACCTTCGTATCTTCGTGGTTAATTCATCCCTGTTCAGAATGCCGCGCGTGCGGGCGGCCGGGGTAGTTGTCGCCAACCGGTAAGTGTAATTGTCGTTGACTAAGTAGGATCGGGTCGTTGTCTATTGCGTTCATTTTTAAAGGTACGGATGACTGTCCTCAGTCGCCCGTCCGTATGGCCGCACGTAGGGTCGCTCTTCCGGGCGGCGGGGTGGGACACCCCGCCCTACCTAAAAAAAAACTCGGCTCATTCGCGGGCCGAAAATGAAGCACTGTTTTTTTGGAAATACGTCCACACGGTCGATCAGCCCATTGGCGGCGGCGTGCCACTTGATCACAACAGGATCGGGTCGTTGTTTTCAGTCGCGTTCATTTTTAAAGGTAGGGCGTGCTCTCCGAGCGCGCCGTGCGGATGAGCGGATCGGTGGAATTGCGGTACGGGCGGCGGCGGGGTGGGACACCCCGCCCTACCTAAAGAAAATCTTTTCTCCGTGCCGGAGCATCTTGAGAGATCGTAGGGAATGGGCGCGATAATTCTATTCAAATTAATTTCGTATTACATGTTAAACTCACTACGCACAAAAAAAACCCGCTGCCTTATGGCAACGGGTTTTGCGAGAGCCGAGCTTCAATTACTCTGCCGCAGCTTCCTCAACTTCAACTACTGGAGCGGCGATAGCATCGACCCATTCGAGGTATACCATTTCGGAACTGTCGGAGATCCGACGGCCCAATTTGATGATGCGGGTGTAGCCGCCGGCGCGGGTTGTGAAAGCTGGAGCAACATGGTCGAAAAGCTCTTCCACAGAGCCAACTTGCTTTAGCGTAGCGATGGCTTGGCGCCGATGCGCAAGCGTTCCTTTCTTGCCCAACGTGACCATCTTCTCTGCCAAGCCGCGTGCAGCTCGGGCTTTCGGAAGTGTGGTCTTGATCCGCTTGTTATCGATCAAGGCACAAACCAGATTGGCAAGCAACTCGTTGCGGTGCGCGCTGGTACGGCCTAGTTTTACTGTTCTCTTACGGTGTCTCATGATTCCAACCTTTGGATAATAATTAAACTAGTCTTCAATAACCGAAGTCCGAAGCAGGTCGGCGTCGAAGGTCATTCCTAGCGAAAGTCCCATTTCGAGGATTTTCGCTTTAATTTCATTCAGCGATTTCTTACCGAAGTTGCGGTACTTCAGCATTTCGGCCTCGGTCTTCTGCGCCAGTTCGCCGACGGTGGTAATGTTGGCATTGTTTAGGCAGTTGGCAGCACGAACGCTGAGTTCAATTTCGTTTACACTGATGTTCAGTTTCTTACGCAGCTCTTCCTTCTCGAGGTCAATCTGCTTTTCGCTTTCCTCAAATTCGATCAGGTCTTTGTCGTAGCTAACAAAGACGTCAAGATGATGGCGCAGAATCGCTGCGGACATGGTCAAAGCATCGTCCGGGCTAACACGCCCATCGGTCCAAATTTCAATGACCAATTTATCATAGTCTGTGCGGCGACCGACGCGGGTATTTTCAACCGAAAATTTAACGCGGCGAACGGGGGAGAATAAGCAATCAATCGGAATGACGCCGATTTCCTGATTCTCCTTCTTATTCAAATCGGCTGGGCAGTAGCCACGACCGATTCGAACTTCCATCTCCGCTTCAAATACGCCGTCCTCTGCCAAGGTGCAAATTTTAAAATCGGGATTGAGCACTTCAATATTTTCGCTGGTAACAATGTCACCCGCAGTGACTTCGCCGGGCCCTTCAACCTTAATTTTTACGGTCTGAGTGTCGCGAGAATAGCTCTTGAACAGCAGTTGTTTGATGTTCAAAATGATATCGGTAACGTCTTCTACTACCCCATCGAGACTGCAAAATTCGTGAGGAGCACCCTTGATTTTGATGGATGAAACCGCAGTTCCTTCGAGCGATGAAAGCAGTACGCGACGAAGTGAGTTACCCATCGTGCGACCGTAGCCCGCCTCAAAAGGTTCAGCGTAAAATTTTCCATAGGTATCGGTAGAAACCGATTCATCCTTGGACACTTGTTTCGGCATTTCGAACCGAGCGAGTCTTGTAGCCATAGTATTCTCCTCCCAGAATCGGGCATTAACCGATTCGTATGGTGTTTTAATGGTGAACTAAAAAATCTAAACGCGGCGACGCTTCGGTGGGCGACAACCGTTGTGTGGGATGGCCGTGGTGTCCTTAATCGTCGTGATCGTCAGTCCGGCAGACTGAAGGGCACGTACGGCAGACTCGCGGCCCGCTCCCGGTCCTTGAACACGAACTTCGACTTCCGACATTCCATGACCGATGGCGCCGCGAGCCGCTTCTTGTGCAACCGTGGTGGCTGCAAAAGCGGTGCTCTTGCGCGATCCCTTAAAGTTACAGCGTCCTGCGCTGCTCCAAGACACTACGTTTCCACGCATGTCGGTAATGGAGACAATCGTGTTGTTGAACGTGGTCTTCACGAAAGCGATTCCGAACGGAACGTTCTTGGATCCTTTCCGCTTCTTGATCGGCTCAATCACAGCATCGGCTAGCAGCTCGGCGGCGGTAGCCAACTTAGGACGCTTGTCCTCAGCAATTTCTTCCTTCGTTTTAGGCGCCTCTTTTTTAGGGGCGGCGGCCTTGGCCGGTTTTTTCTCGGCGACGGGGGCAGCTTCAACCACTGCTTTTTCTTCTACTTTAACTTTTTCTTCTGCCATGGGGATATTCCTTGTTTAAGTCAGGGTCGGAGCCTACTTGCCCGCTTTTACAGCGGAACGGGCGTCCTTACCACGAACCACGCCGACGGTGCGCTTGGCCCCTTTGCGGGTGCGGGCGTTCGTCTTAGTACGCTGTCCACGAACCGGAAGTCCACGGCGATGGCGTAGCCCCCGATAAGAACCGATCGAAATCAGACGGCGAATATTTGCGGAGATCTCACGCCGGAGATCTCCCTCAATATTGTAGTCTGACGATTGGAGCACTGCAACCAGACGCTGGATATCTTCGTCCGACAGGTCATCCGCTTTCACGACGGACTCCAACTTAGCCTTGACGATTACTTCCTTGGCCAGCGTAGGGCCGATTCCATAAATATACTGTAAGGCGTATTCCAGCCTTTTTCTTCCGGGGATGTCTATACCGAGTACACGTGGCATTGATAAACTCCTTGATTATCCTTGGCGCTGCTTATGGCGCGGGTTTGTGCACACGATGCGAACCACACCCTTGCGCCTGATTACTTTACATTGTTCACACATACGTTTAACTGAAGCTCTTACTTTCATATCATTGTTTTCCTGGTTTATTAACCAAACGCCCCTTGGACATGTCGTAGGGCGACATTTCAACCGTAATTTGGGCGTCAACCTCCGGTTTAATATCACCGGCGTTACTACGCCTAAAAAACGCTACGAAACGGTGTCCATTTCGAAGTTCTGCCCCAAAAGCGTTGTTGTCTATCACAGATATTAAACGAGCGTCTAGTAAAATTGTCTCTTTTTTATCCATGCAGGCCATCCAGCCCCCTTTTATCTAGAAGGGAGAGGGAAACTACAAAGACGAGACTCTAGAAGCAATCCCTGTTGTTCTCTTTTTATCCCCTTCATTCTCTTTCCTCTGAACTAAGCCTATATTCTTCATTATTTCACGAGAAAAACGTCGCACTCATGAAATCTAAACTCTTTTTAAACGATATCCATACCTACCTTTATAGGGCTGGCTAAGCGACCGAAGTCTATGTTGCTACGATCATCGACCTAATAAAAGTTCAGCTCGTGCATTTCTAAAAACCCAGAGCACCCCAGCTTATTTAAGCAACGTCTGGAATCGTCAAAATTTCTGGTTCTTTCTTGCCGACGGCAATCGTGTGCTCGAAGTGAGCGGATGGAAGGCGGTCTTTCGTAACTACGGTCCAACCATCTTTGAGCATTTCGGTTTTATGAACCCCCAAATTAATCATGGGCTCGATGGCAAAAGTCATACCGGCTTTGAGTACAGGACCGCGCCCCGCAGGACCATAGTTGGGGATTTGTGGATCCTCATGTAGTTCGCGTCCGATCCCATGGCCGACAAAGTCGCGTACCACAGAAAATCCTTCGCTCTCTGCAACCTTCTGAACGGCATTAGAAATATCGGAGAGTCGGTTCCCTTCGACCGCCATAGAAATTCCGGCATGGAGCGAAGCCTGAGTAACCTTAAGTAGACGTTTCCATTCGGGATCGATCTCTCCAGCGGCTACGGTCGTGGCGGTGTCGCCGACAAAGCCCTCGAAGACGAGCCCAAAGTCGATACTCACGATATCGCCCTCTCGGATAATCCGTTTCCCGGGAACCCCATGTACGACCTCTTCGTTGATCGAGGAACAGATATGACCCGAGAATCCGTGGTAGCCATAGAAGGCACAGCTTCCATTTTGTTCCCGAGCTAGCTCTGCAGCGTAGTCGTCGAGCTCTTTCGTGGTTACGCCAGGTGCAACCTTTGAAGCGACCTTATGCAGGATCGTGGCCGTCTTTTTTGCGCTCACACGCATGGCTTCCAATTCGTGAGGCTTTTTTATATTAATCATGGCAGGATTTATCCAAATTTTACCGCAATATCATGGCGGACTTTTTCGAAACTACGCGAGGCATCAACCGAATGAATCAGCCCCTTTTCAAGGTAATAATCGATCAATGGGGCCGTTCGCTCTGTATAAATTTCCAGTCGTTTTCTTACCGTTTCGGCAACATCATCTGTACGCGACTTCAGCTCACCGCCATCCTGATCGCAAATTCCGTCAACCGCAGAGGGCTTATAGGAAAGATGATAGACTGCCCCACATTGCTCGCAGGTTTGGCGTCCAGAAAGTCGTTCTACTAATTGATCATTAGGACATTCGAGCAAAATAACGGCTTCGAGGATGAGGTTTTTTGTGCGGATGAGTTCGTCTAACTTCTCGGCCTGCACCAAAGTGCGAGGGAAGCCGTCAAAGAGGAATTTTTGATCCACATCCGCGTCTTCAAGCAATCCTTCGATCATTTGCATCGCAATGTCGTCGGAAACAAACTTACCTTGATCTAAGCGTTTTTTTGCTTCGACTCCCAGCGGGGTTTTGAGCCGAATTTGCTCACGAAGCATATCACCGGTGGATACATGAGAAAAACCCTTCTCCACCAGCGCCTCGGATACCGTACCTTTGCCCGAGCCAGGAGGGCCCAGCAGAACGACCGTGGTCATCTTCTACTGCGCATCTTCCCTTTTTCGAGGAAGCCATCATAGTGGCGCATCAATAGGTGCGACTCGATCTGGCGCATGGTATCCAGCATCACACCCACGATAATCAGCAGGCTGGTTCCACCAAAAAACTGAGAGACATTATACGGGATTTTCAGTTGACTCGAAACAACACTTGGCAGCAAAGCAATGACAGTAAGGAAGACCGCTCCTGCTAAAGTCAAGCGAGTCATAGTACGATCAAGAAAATCAGCAGTCGGGCGTCCCGGACGGATGCCCGGCACATAGCCCCCCTGCGTCTTGAGGTTATCGGCAATTTGAATGGGGTTAAACTGGGTGGCTACCCAAAAGTAGGAGAAGAACAGAATCATCAGGCCAAAAAAGACCATGTACCAAAATGATCCCATGCTTAAAGCTCCGGAAGCGCTATGAGCCCATTCCCATGGAAGAAAGCGGAAGACGAAAGCCGGCACGCCCGTGATGGCGCCTGCGAAAATGATCGGCATAACGCCAGAGTAGTTAACTCGTAATGGCAGGCTTTGCGTTCCGCCCTGCATCATCTTGCGCCCAACCATCCGCTTGGTAAATTGGACGGGAATCTTTTGTTGCGCCTGGGTGATCGCCACGACACACAGAATCACAGCGGCTAAAAGGAAGAGCAATAAAGCCAAATGGAACACCCCAATTTCAGCCGCGCCGTCGATACGGGTCATCTTATCAATTAAAGACTTAATAGCCATCGGAAGGCCACTAATGATGTTTACGGTAATGATGATCGAAATTCCGTTGCCGATACCGCGGTCGGTGATCTGCTCACCAATCCACATGATCAATAGAGAGGCCGTAAGCATGGAAATCATGGTGAGTAAGATAAAGCCCATTCCAGGGATACGAACCACTTCGGCAGGGAGTCCTGAACCGAGGAAGTTTCCAGATTGAATTGCGATGCCAATACCAATGGCTTGCACTGCGCAGATAACCACCGTCAAATAACGGGTGTATTGTGTGATTTTCTGGCGTCCGACATCGCCATCCCTCGATAGTTTTTCAAGATGTGGGATAACCGAAGTCATCAACTGAAAGATGATTGAAGCACTGATGTACGGCATGATGCCTAATGCACCAATCGAACATTGTAACAGCGCCCCCCCACTGAACATATTGAACATCCCCAGAAGGCCGCCGCTCGTTGAGGCCATGTCATCGAAAAACTCCCGAATCATTAGCGCATCTACCCCAGGAAGCGGAATAGATGCAATAAGGCGAACAACAAAGATTAGACCGAATGTGAAAAGAATCCGTTGTCTAAGCTCAGGAATTTTGAAGGTGTTGACGAACGCAGAAAGCATGGGATTGGTACCTTATCGGTTATACAACTTCACAGGTGCCGCCAGCGGCTTCGATTTTTTCCTTTGCCGAAGCCGAGAAGGCATTAACCTTTACGGTTAACTTTTTCTCCAACGTTCCATCCCCAAGAATTTTCACGCCGTCGAAGCGACCGTTAATCAAACCTTTCTCGCGCAGCAATTCAATGGTGATTTCAGCACCATCGTCAAATTTGGAGAGGGCGTCCAAGTTAACCGGAATAATGGTTTTTCGGGTAAAGTTCGTGAAACCCCGCTTGGGTAATTTACGCACCAGCGGCATCTGTCCACCTTCGAACAGCGGCTTATGCGTACTACCCGTACGAGACATCTGACCTTTATGACCCCGTCCGGATGTTTTTCCTTTTCCGGAAGCACGTCCGCGGCCTAAGCGAATTCTCCGATGTTTTGAACCTTCTGTTGTCTGCAATGAATGCAAATCCATGACTAAATCCTCTTGTATAAAAATTAACCCTTGCGAGCGGCCAACGCTTCTTCTTTGGTACGCAATTGGGACAATGCTTCCAGCGTAGCCTTCGTAACGTTCAGCTGATTATTGCTTCCCAGCGATTTTGAAAGTACGTCCCGAACGCCCGCTAACTCAAGTACGGCACGGCATGGGCCGCCCGCGATAAGTCCAGTACCTTCAGAGGCAGGGCGAATCAAAACCTGAGCACCACTGTATTTTCCAACGGCTTCGTGTGGCAAGGTGGTTCCACGCATTGTGACTGTGATTAGATTGCGTTTTGCAACTTCCCCCGCCTTACGAATCGCTTCTGCCACCTCAGCGGCTTTTCCAAGTCCGTATCCCACGCGACCTTTGCGGTCGCCTACGACAACGAGTGCGCCAAAGCTGAATCGACGTCCACCTTTGACGACTTTCGAGTTACGATTGATATGAACCACTCGCTCCTCGAATTCAGACTTTTCTTTAAAATCTTTCCGATCGCCCCGGCGTTTGCCTCGGCCACTGTTCCGGTCATTGCGACCCTTTCGTTCTGTGCGTTCTTCTGCCATGTGTAGGGAACTCCTTGAATATCCTAGAATTTAAGTCCCGCTTCGCGGGCACTGTCGGCTAAAGCCTTTAGGTTTGAACCGAAAGCAAATCCACCTCGGTCGAAAACCACGGTTTCGATGCCTTTTTCCTTAGCCTGCTCAGCCGCCTTTGCGCCCAAAGCCTTGGCCGCCGCGGCGTTCTTTGCCGTGCTGGATGCACCTGCAATGGTTATGCGGGCATCGTCGTCGATAAATTGAATCGCTATGCGCTTATTAGAGCGATAGATCGCCATGCGCGGACGCTCGGCGGTTCCCCGAATCTTCTTGCGAATCCGTAAGTGTCGGCGAACCCGAAATTCTTTTTTCGTTTTAATACTCATGATTATGCAACCGCCTTACCTTCTTTACGGCGAACCTGCTCGTCCGAGTAGCGCACGCCTTTTCCTTTATACGGTTCGACCGGTGAATAGTCGCGGATACATGCCGCTACTTGCCCAACCGATTGTTTGTCGATTCCTTCGACAACGATCGTGGTACCCCCCTGAACATCCAGCTTGATCCCTTCCGGAATCTTATAGATGATATCGTGGGAATACCCAAGCGACAGGACCACTTCGGTCCCTTTCAGCTGAGCTTTATAACCGCCCCCGTTGATCAACAGGGTTTTCTTGTAGCCCGTGTTCACACCGATTACCATATTATTGATAATGCTACGAACCGTTCCAAACATGGCCGCGCTATGCCGCGACCCATCCGCACGGGAGATCACGACGCTATTTTCCTCGACCTGAACAGTAATGCAGTCGGGAGCCGTATAGGCGGTTTCGCCCTTAGGTCCCTTCACGCTAACCGTTCCGGCGGCAGTCTCGACGGACACGCCTGCGGGAATTAAAATGGGTTGTTTTCCTATTCTAGACATAACTTAACCTCAAATTTCCTACCAAATATAGCAGAGGACTTCGCCTCCGACTTTCTGTTTTCGGGCGTCGGCATCAGTCATCACCCCAGAAGAGGTGCTCAAGATAGCCACACCGATTCCACCCAATACACGGGGAACCTCATCGGCCGCCACATACTTCCGGCAACTCGATTTACTGATGCGACGGAGACCCTGAATAACCGGCTCGCGTTCGATTGTATATTTCAAGAATACGTTGAGGACACTTTTTCCCTCTTCGTTTTCCATGGTGTAGTCCTTAATGAAACCTTCCGATTTCAGTAGGCGTGCAATTTCGCTCTTCATCTTAGAATGCGGCATTTGCTCCGTTTTCTTTTCCGCCATATTCGCATTGCGAATGCGGGTCAACATATCAGCTATTGGATCCGTTAAAACCATCTCTTATACCTTCAATTATTGATTACTGGATGCAAACGGCATGCCCATCAGCGTAAGAAGCTCTTTAGCCTCTCCATCGCTTTTCGCCGAAGTTACAAACGTGATATCCATACCGTGCACTTTTTTCACATTATCCGGGTCAATTTCAGGAAACACGGTCTGCTCCTGCATGCCCATCGAATAGTTGCCCTGTCCATCGAACGAAGTTCCGGGAATCCCACGGAAGTCACGAATACGCGGCAGAGCCACGTTCACGAGACGATCCATGAATTCATACATCCGCGAACCCCGCAAGGTAACCTTGGCACCAATCGACATGCCTTCGCGCAACTTAAAGTTCGATACACTAATCTTCGCCTTGGTGATGATCGGCTTTTGGCCGGAAATCTTACCCATGTCGTCAGCAACTGCTTGCAGGACATCACGGTCGTTAGCGACTGAGACACACACGTTCAATACGATCTTCTCGATCTTCGGAACCTGCATCTTATTGGTGTAGCTCTGAGATTTAATCAGCTCAGGGGCTACCACATCATTATACTTGGTTTTCATTGTTGGGACCATTGAATCTGTCCTCCAAAAATTTCTATTCCAAATCTGGAATGTTTACTTCGACACCTTCAGGTTCGATATGGCAATGGATGCTTCCATTTCAACCACTCCGCCCTGTGGATTATCTTCTGTTTTACGCATGTGCTTCTTAACAAAGTTCACACCCTCGATCAAAGCACGACCGGTCTGCGGAACAATCTGGAGCACCTTGCCGGACTTGCCTTTTTCATCCCCAGCAATAACGGTTACGTTATCACCCTTCTTAATATGGCATTTTACAACATTCTTCATTCTAAATTCCTTTACAGCACTTCCGGTGCAAGCGATACGACCTTCATGTAGTTAGCCTCGCGTAATTCCCGAGCAACCGGGCCGAAAATACGGGTTCCAACTGGATTGCCCTTTTCATCGACGATCACGGCAGCATTGCTGTCGAATCGAAGGCAGGAACCATCCGCACGGCGAATCGTATTCTTAGTACGTACAATAACAGCCCGACAGAGCTCGCCCTTCTTCACAACACCGTTCGGTTGTGCTTCCTTCACGGTAACTCGGATCAACTCGCCGACCCGCGCAAATTTGCGCTTGGTGCCCAGAACGCGAATACACATAACACTGCGCGCTCCCGAGTTATCCGCCACTTTCAAACGTGTTTGTTCCAAAATCATTGAACTTTACCTACTATTTAGAAGATTCCGAAATAATATCCACCAAACGCCAGCGCTTCAAGCGGCTGAGCGGGCGGGTTTCCATCACGCGAACCGTATCGCCCAACTTGGCACGATTTTCTTCGTCATGAGCGTGAACCTTCTTCGACATCCGGATTTCTTTTCCGTATAACGGGTGGCGTACACGCCGCTCAATCATCACGACGATCGTTTTATCAGCTTTGTCGCTACATACACGACCTTCGCGCGTTTTTCTCAAATGTCTTTTTGCCTCTTCCATACCTTTACCCTTCAACGTTTTGGTTCTGGATGGTTTTAATGCGGGCAACCGTGCGGCGCAGTTCTTTCACTCGCGCCGAATTTTCAAGTTGTCCTGACACCTGTTGAAGTTGCAGATTGAACCGCTCCTTCTTGATGTCCTGCAGCTGTTGATCCAGCTCTTCCATCGTTAATTCTTTGATCTCTTTTACCTTCATAGCAAATCCTGTCGACTAGTCGTGTGTATGCCGCTGAATAAAACGGACGCGAACGGGTAGCTTGGTGGCGGCGAGACGTAGGCACTCTTTGGCCAACGACTCCGGCACCCCATCAAGTTCGAACAACATGGTTCCGGGTTTGATCACGGCAACCCACTGGTCGACCGCTCCCTTACCTTTACCCATCCGCACTTCTAACGGCTTCTTGGTAATGGGTTTATCGGGGAAAATACGAATCCACAACTTTCCCTTTCGTTTCATGGCACGGTTGGCAGCCACACGGCACGCTTCGATTTGAACCGCTGTGATCCAGCCACGTTCTAGCGACTGAAGGCCGTACTCTCCATAGGCCAGCGTATTCCCGGTCATTGCCAGACCTTTACGCGAACCGCGCTGGACCTTCCTAAACTTAACTCTTTTGGGCATTAAAGGCATCGGTCAAACTCCTAAGCTTTTGTTTCGGCTTCCTTACAGATCCACACCTTAATTCCGATGATTCCTGCAACGGTATTCGCCTCGGTGGTTCCATAATCAATATTCGCACGCAACGTGTGCAGTGGAATCTTGCCTTCTTTATAGTTTTCCGAACGCGCAATCTCCGCACCGTTTAACCGGCCGGCCACGAGAATTTTTATGCCTAAGGCACCGTTATCCATTGCCATCTGCAAAGCACGTTTCATGGCGCGTCGATGAGAAACACGGCGTTCAAGCTGCATGGCCACATTTTCAGCCACGAGCTGAGCATCAATATCTGGCTTTTTGATTTCAGCAATTTCGACATATATTTCCTTGCCGGTCTGCTTCGAGATCAACTCGCGCAACTTATCAATATCTTCGCCCTTGCGCCCAATCACCAAACCCGGACGCGCCGTTTTAATGGTGATACGGATGCGGTTGGCATAACGTTCAATATAGACATCTGAGACGCCAGCGTCTTTCAGACGACTGGTGATCTTCTCACGGATATCAATATCCTCTTTAAGCAACTTTCCAAAACTACGTTTGTCCGCAAACCAGCGCGAGCGCCAGTCTTTGTTCAAAGCGAGTCTGAATCCAATTGGATTTACTTTTTGACCCAAAACGGTCTCCTTTCGGCAACTACGCGTTGTCGGTTAAAATTATGGTTATATGGCTCGTCTTCTTTTGAATCGGACTCGCCATACCTCTTGCACGTGGACGGAAACGCTTCTGCATCGGCCCGCCATCCACAATTGCATTCTTCACATACAGGCTATCTACTGAAAGACCTTCATTATTCTCGGCATTTGCAATCGCCGACTTCAAGGTCTTTCCGATTTGAACGGCCGCCTTACGAGCATTAAACTCCGTGATGCGCAATGCATCCGCAACCGGCAAACCTTTAATCTCGTTCGCCAGATCCCGCGCCTTAGTCGGCGACATTCTAACATATTTAGTTATTGCTGACACTTCCATAGTGTTCTCACTTTCGATTATGTCCACGATATGCAAAGGGCGGACAGTCTACGTATATTGTTTCTAAAATCCAGTACTTCCTTCAGAAAATTTACTTGGCAACCTTTTCCGTAGCCATACCGTGAGTTCTAAATCCACGGGTTGGGGAAAATTCACCCAATTTATGACCCACCATATTCTCTGTCACAAAAACCGGAACGAATACCTTTCCATTATGGACATTGAAGGTATGTCCCACAAACTCAGGAACAATCATCGAGCTACGGAACCAGGTTTTGATCGGGCTCTTACGTCCCGAATCATCCATCTTTCTAACCTTCTTAACCAACTTAGTATCCACAAAAGGTCCTTTTTTCAGTGAACGTGCCATAACTATTTCTTCCTCCGCTCAACAATATACTTATTTGTCGCCTTGTGCTTATCACGAGTGCGCTTGCCTTTCGCCAGCAGTCCCCATGGGGATTGCGGATGGCCTCCACCGGAGGTGCGGCCTTCGCCACCCCCCATCGGGTGATCGACCGGGTTCATCGCTACACCACGGACGGTCGGACGGACGCCCAACCAACGCTTACGGCCCGCTTTACCCATCACAATGTTGTTGTGGTCCACATTGCCCACTCGGCCAATCGTGGCCAGGCAGTTGGTGCGGATCAGGCGAATTTCGCCGGAAGGCATTTTAATGTGTGCAAACTCTTCTTCGCGGGACATCAACTGCGCCGACGTTCCTGCGGAGCGAACCATCTGCGCGCCCCGACCGGCGACCATTTCGATATTATGTACAGAAGTACCTACCGGAATACTAGAGAGCGGTAATGCATTACCCACTGAAGGTTCGGCATCGGGGCCCGACATGATCGTGCTGCCTACCAGCAAACCTACGGGTGCAACAATGTAACGCTTTTCGCCGTCTGCATAATGCAGTAGCGCGATACGTGCTGAGCGGTTCGGATCGTACTCAATTGTGGCAACCTTGGCAGGAATGCCAAATTTTTCACGTTTAAAGTCGATCGTACGGTAACGACGTTTATGTCCACCGCCCTTGTGGCGTACCGAAATGCGGCCTGCGCTATTGCGCCCAGCATTGCTCTTCTTGCCTTTAACCAATTTTCGCTCAGGCGACGTCTTGGTTATGTCGGCAAAGTCGGACAACACCATGTGTCGCCGGCTCGGTGTATATGGTTTATATGATTTCAAACCCATTGCAGCAAACTCCTTAGATCAGATTAATACTGTCTTCTTCATGCACAGTTACAACAGCGCGCTTCCATGAAGCCGTTGTTCCGTATTGAGCAGTGCGTTGACGCTTCTTCTTGCCTTTTCGGCGCATCGTATTGACGGCCATAACACGGACATTGAAGAGTGCTTCCACTGCTTTTTTGATTTCTACTTTATTGGCTTCCTTGGCCACGCGGAACAGATATTGATTCTGCTCCTCCGAAAGGCGGGTGCCTTTTTCCGTCAATAAAATCTTCTTAATAACATCAGCTGAACTTTTCATATCGGTGGTTCCTTTATGCCAGGCGTTTTTCCAGCGCTTCCATGCCGGCCTTGGTGATGACCACGTTTTTATAGCGCAGAATCTGGTAGGTGTTGGCCAGCGCGGCAGTAACCACTTCGACCTGCGGGATATTCCGAGAAGCCAGTAGCACATTGTCGGTGTTCGCATCAACAATGAACAACGCGCCGCGATCCAAGCCGAGTCCTTTCAGAACAGCCGTGAACGCTTTCGTCTTCGGTGCGGAGAACGCCAGATTTTCGATCACGGTGATCTCGCCCTGGTCTACCTTGGCACTGAATGCGCGTTGGAAGGCCAACTTGGTCACTTTCTTGGAAAGCTTCTTCTTATACTTGCGGGGGTGCGGCCCGTGGGCTACTGCACCGCCACGCCAGATAGGCGACTGCTTATAGCCGGCACGTGCGCGGCCTAGGCCTTTCTGCTTCCAAGGCTTAGCGCCTGTTCCAGAAACATTAGCCTTGCTCTTGGTCGATGCCGTTCCAGCGCGCTGGTGTGCATTATATGCCACCACGGCTTCGTGGACCGCTTGATCGCCTCTGTCGAGCACGAGGAGGTTATCCGCAAATTCGTATTCGCCGACATTATCTCCATTACTGCTTTTTAAAGGTAGTTTGCTCATGATCTTCCTCGGTTACTTCCTTTTAAGCGCTTCTTTAATGATCACAATTCCGCCCTTCGCACCAGGGATAGACCCTTTAATGAGAATGAGATTTTCCTCGGGACGAATCTGAACGATCTTAAGATTCTGAGTGGTTACGCGCTTATCACCCATTTGACCAGGCATCTTTTTGCCCTTGAATACACGACCGGGAAACTCGCACATGCCGATCGATCCCGGCTTACGCGTCCAGCCACCACCGTGACTTGCACGACCGCCACCGAAACCATAGCGCTTAACTACGCCCTGAAATCCACGACCCTTGCCTGTTGCGGTGACGTCGACATAATTGACTCCCTCGAACGCACCGGCATTGATTACATCGCCTATAGCCACTTCGGCTGAACCTTCCACCCGCAATTCCCGTAGGATGCGCTTGGCCGAAACCCCTGCCTTTTTGAAATGCCCACTAGCGGGCTTATTCAAACGTTGCTCTTTTTGATCTTCAAAGCCCAGCTGGACGGCGGAATAGCCCTCCTTTTCATTGCTCTTCTGCTGAACAACAACGCATGGACCTGCTTCGATGACCGTCACCGGAACCGCAGCACCGGATTCGTCGTAGACCGAGGTCATCCCTAGTTTTTTTCCAATTAAACCCTTCATAACAACACCACTTAAATTTTGATGGTGATATCTACACCTGCCGGCAGATTAAGCTTTTTGAGTTCATCGACCGTCTTGATCGTGGGGTCGATGATGTCCAGTAAACGCTTGTGTGTGCGGATCTCGAACTGCTCCATGGCCTTCTTATTCACGTGCGGACTTTTGTTCACCGTGAACCGCTCAATGCGGGTGGGCAATGGAATCGGACCAGCCACACGAGCACCCGTACGCCGAGCCGTTTCCACGATCTCCGAGGCTGAAACGTCGAGCACTCTGTGGTCGAACGACTTCAACCGAATTCTAATACGTTGATTCGTCATAATTTTATTACCTATTTAGGATCGAGTCCTGCATGGACGAAGGAACCGGTTCAAACGCTTGCGGCTCCATCGTATAACTGGCTCTACCCTTTGTTAATGAACGCAACGACGTTGCATATCCAAAAACTTCCGCAAGCGGAACTTCCGCTTGCACGACTTGTACATTTTCTAAAGCTTTAATTTCACGAACCCGACCGCGGCGCGAATTCAGGTCGCCCAATACATCGCCCAAGTGCTCTTCCGGCGTGTCAATTTCGAGCAGCATGATCGGTTCAAGCAACGTCGGGCTGGAATTTGTTACCGCATCACGTAACGACATTACTGCAGCGGAACGAAAAGCCACATCCGTCGAGTCGACCGAATGAGTTTCACCACCCACTACTTTTACTTCCATATCGATGATTGCGAAATTTCCGAGCACCCCGGTCATCAGCGCATCATGAATTCCCTCTTCGATCGAAGTGCGAAATTCATTCGGGATGATGCTGGAAGAAACATCAAAAACAACCGTATTTCCTACGCCCTGCGCTTTAGGAGAAACCTCCAGGTGCAAGCTTGCAAAATGGGTTGTTCCTCCGATCTCACGGTCAAAAGTAAAACTTCCTTTGCCGGATTTCAGCACGCTTTCGCGATAAGCCACGGTTGGCTTTCCAGCATTCGCCTGCACTTTATATTCACGCAGAATACGATCCCTGATAATCTCAAGGTGCAACTCGCCCATACCTTGAATAATCGTCTGACCGGTCTCTTCGTTACGTGAAATATGGAAGGTCGGGTCTTCGTCGGAAAGATCTTTCAGTGCATCGACGAGATGATCCTTATCGGCCGTGGTTTTCGGCTCGATGGCCATTGAGATGACGGGTTCCGGAAACTCAATATTTTCTAATAGAATGGCATCGTTCTCAGCACAGACGGTGTCGCCGGTTGTGAACAATTTTTGCCCGGACATTCCGCCGATTTCGCCGGCATACAGCACATCAACATCCTCGCGGTGGTTGGCATGCAA
>JAJRRI010000008.1 GCA_024279685.1 Verrucomicrobiota bacterium
ACTTCAGGAAATAGGTGAACATGAAGCCATCCGACGTCTAACCGCTACGCTCGGCAGGCATCCACAGCTGCGAACCGGAGCAGGCGACGATTGCGCTGTAGCGGAGTTGCCCGACATGGGGCTGGATCAAGTTTTCACAACGGACCCCATGATTGAAAGTATCCACTTTTCCGCGGGTGAAAAACCGGAGCGAATCGGCCATAAGGCGGTGGGGCGTGTGTTGAGTGATATCGCCGCAATGGGCGCACAACCGCAGTGGTTGCTGGTTAACGTGGTTGCGCCACCGGAACAGGATGTCGGGGAGCTTGAAAAAATTTATACGGGTATGAATACGCTCTGTCACCGATTTGGCGCAACGATTATTGGGGGCGATTTGGCGCAAGGAACCTGTCTTGAGTTGCATGTGTTCGGTACAGGAACAGTTCCATCCGGTCGTGCTCTCCTGCGTTCGGGGGCGAAGCCCGGCGATCAGATTTTCACGACCGGCCCGCTCGGATGCAGTCGTTCGGGTCAGCATCTCGATTTTGTGCCGCGCATTGAAGAGGGCATCTTCCTTCGAGAAACCGGGTGGGTGAATGCAATGATGGATATCAGCGATGGACTGGCCACCGATCTGCGGCACATCCTTAAGCAAAGCGGGGTGGGGGCGCAGTTGGAGGGCGCTCAAATTCCGAAGAATGGATCGCTCGATCAAGCGCTATTCGACGGGGAAGATTTCGAGCTACTTTTTACGGTTTCCCCGGAGCATACGGCGGATCTTTGTACGCGCTGGAGGGAACGATTCGGAGCCAATCTCACTCCCTTTGGAGAAATTACGGATGAAGTGGAGGTCTTAAAATTAAACGCCGAAGGGAGGGTTCAACCTTTGGAAGGCAAGGCCTTCGAGCACTTTTCAACCCCTTCTTAAACCGAGCTAGATTTCCAGCGATTGGAAACTTGTATTTCGAATGGTTATAGGGATACTTGCCCGTTCAGTTTTTTCGAAAATAAAATGAATAGGATAAAGCATGGCGCAAGATAACAGGTCTTTTGAATCTACTCTCCACGATATTGTCTACAGTATCGATACGGGCACCGGCCTGAAAATTATCCGGGTGGCGCTTTATGTCATGTTCTTGCTCGTGATTGTAATGCTCTACACGGCCACGCAGTTCCGTGGACTCAATAGCGAAGAGGCGATGGATTATGCCCAACTCGGCCGGAATATTTCACTTAATGGCGGCTTGATTACCAAGAATGTCCGGCCGGTCACGATGTGGAAGATGAGTGAACGTAATCTTGATGAAGACTCGCGGATTGGAAACCATCCCGAACTTTATCACCCACCAGCTTACCCGATGGTTTTGGCTACTGGATTTAAGCTTTTCGAGCTCTTTGGCGTCGATCCGTTCAATCTCCCCGAAGGCACACGTTCCACCTCATTGCCTGCTGAGCAGTGGGTTATTCTTCCGGTTAACCACATCTTCACCATTCTGACCGGGCTGATCGTATTTTTACTGGGTAAGCGGATGTTTTCGCGGGAAATCGGCTTTTGGGGTATGACGATCTACTACACCAGCAACTTGGCTTGGGCGAATAGTATTTCGGGACTTAACATTTCGATGGCAGGTTTTTTTGTTGCCGCATCGTTTTATATGATGGTTCTTGCCATGCTCAACCGCCGCGATCGACGCTCTATGGCGGCTTGGATGTGGCCGTTTGTATTTTCGATCATTTTTTCGGCCATTGCCATCCTAACCCGCTATATCGCCATCGCTGTGGTTCCGGGTATTGCGTTATTTGCCTGGTTAATGGCCGGTCGTTTTCGGGGCGGCACGCGCTATGCCGTGATCTATGTTGGACTTGTTTTGATCATGATTTCCCCATGGTTGCTCCGCAACTATACCCTCAGCGGGAACCCGTTGGGCATGGCGGGTCATACGGCCATGGCCGAGACGGCCAGATACCCCGATAAGGCCTTCGATCGCCAGCTCCATCTAGAATTTACCGGAGCGCAATTGACTTCGAACCTGAAAGAAAAATGGGTAAAACACTATTCAGAAAAATATAACTCGGTAATCCCTGGTGTAGGCGGCGGAGTATTGATGGGGTTATTTATGACCACTTTTTTCTATAATTTTGTCCGTCCACAGGTGAATTATCTGCGCTGGGGGATCGGGGTCTCTCTGTTGCTAATGGTCTTTATTGCCGGCTTTTTCTCGGAATCATCGGTTCATATGATTCAGGTCTTCTGGCCCTTTATCATTCTCTATGGTCTCGCTTTCTTTTACATCCTACTCGACCGGCTCGACTTTGGGGTTCGGTTCTATATCAATGGATTAAAACTGTTGATTGTGGTTATTTCGCTGATCCCAATATTGCTCACCATTCTGCCGCCGCATGCGAAAACGACCTACCCTCCTTACTATGCGCCAATCATTAAGAATGTATCTGAAATGCTTACCGAACGGGAAGTGCTCTGTACCGATATGCCTTGGGCCACCGCGTGGTACGGCAATCGCATATCCATTCTCTTGCCGAAAGATGTCGATGATTTCTACGAAATTAATGACTACAATCAATATATCAGCGGCATGTACATCACCACGATCACTAAAAATAAGCCGTTCGTAAAATCATTACTCGATGGTCCCGAAAAAAGCTGGCTTCCAGTCATCAGTGGCCGTACACCGCCCGATTTTCCATTGAAACAGGTGGTCACACTGAATCGCCAAGACCAGATTTTTCTTTCCGATCGCGACCGTTGGTCGAATAAAAAAGAAGCCGCTCCCGAACAGGAATAGGAGGTTTTCTATGCGCATTGTATTCATGGGTTCCGCCGAGCTGGCGGTATCCTCGCTCCGCGCTATTCTTTCATCCGACCACGACGAGGTGGTGGGTGTGATTTCCCAGCCCGACCGACCTGCTGGCCGCAAGCGGCAGCTCGCACCATGCCCTCTCAAGGCGTATGCCGAGGGTCAGGCTCTGAATGTCATGGTTCCTGAAAAAGTGGGGACCCCCGAGTCGGGAGCGGCCTTGGCGGCCTTGAAGCCCGATCTGTTTGTCGTTGTGGCTTATGGTCAATATATTCCAACACGCATCATTGAGCTTGCGCCGTATGAAGCGATTAATGTCCACCCCTCGCTCCTGCCGAAATACCGCGGTTCTGCTCCCATCCAATGGGCGATCGCCAACGGTGACCGTACCACTGGGGTAAGCATTATTCGCCTCGCTCAAAAAATGGATGCCGGCGATATTCTCCGGCAGGAAACCTATCCCATCGCCGTCACCGATACTTCCGGCACGTTGCATGATAAATTGGCGGTGTTCGGTGCGGAACTTCTACTCAAAGCCATTGATGATATTCGCAATGGAACGGTTTCACGCATCGTGCAGGATGAAGTGCAGGTGGTGGAGGTTCGTAAACTGGCCAAGGGGGATGGAGTAATTGATTGGTCGCTTCCGGCGACCACCATTCATAACCGTATCCGCGCCTTCGATCCCTGGCCCGGCAGCACGTGCACGTTGCCCAGCGGGGACGTGCTGAAAGTATGGCGCACGGAGTTGGAGGAGGGAAGTGGGGCGCCCGGCGAGACTCTGGACGATCAGCTACGGGTAGCGACAGGCAACGGCGCACTCCGTCTGATTGAAATTCAGCCGGTCGGAAAAAAAAGGATGCCCGCAGTATCTTTTCTGAATGGTCATCCGATTCCGCAAGGAACCACGGTCACCTAGCTACATCATATTCCATATGTGAGGCTTCCGTTCGTACGGGAACATCTCCTAATTTAGAGGCGCTACGATTAGACAAAGCAAGGCCGAAGCTCGAGAGCTTCAGCCTTGTTGAAAACGGTTAGGCAATTAAAGCCTATTTCTTCTTATGGCGATCTGCACGACGGCGCTTGCGCCGTTTGTGGTTCGACATTTTCTTCTTACGCCATTTCTTGATTGTACCCATTTTCTCTCCTGATTTCCTTTAAAAGGCGGTTAATTTACTTAAGCGACTACTTTATTCAAGCTAATTTCAATGATTCCTTCTGCGCCGTTTTTCTTGAGCTCGGGAATGAGTTCACGAACCACGGATTCATCGACGACCGTCTCGATGGCAAACCACCCTGTATCTATTAATGTATTAACGGTGGGGGAGTGCAAAGCAGGCAACAGGGCTTTCACTTTTTCGAGATTTTCTTTACTCACGTTGAGTTTTAGCAAAACTTGGTCTTCGGCATCAAATGCGGCTTTCAACAGCAAGGCAATTTTTTCAAGTTTTGAGCGTTTCCATTCGTCGGCCCAGGCATCCTTGGCGCAGAAAAATTTTGGATAGGATTCCAGCAGGGTTTCGACAATGCGCAGGTTATTGGCGCGTAGCGAACTGCCGGTTTCAGTAATATCAACGATGGCATCGACAAAGTCGGGTACTTTGACCTCGGTGGCTCCCCATGAGAATTCGACTTCCGCCTTCACGCCGTTCTTTTCGAGCCAGCGTTCGACAATGCTGACCCCTTCGGTGGCAATTTTTTTGCCTTCGAGATCTTTGACGGATTGGATGTCGGAGTCGTTTGGAACAGCCAGTACCCAACGAACCGGCTGTTTAGTCTGCTTAGAATAGGCGAGATCGCAGAGATTCACGATATCGGACCCATTGGCCACAATCCAGTCGTGGCCCGTAATGCCGGCGTCGAGCATGCCGTGTTCGACGTAGCGGCTCATCTCCTGTGAACGTAGGATGCGGATTTCTATCTCGTCGTCATCAATCGCGGGGAAGTATGAGCGCGATCCGCCTTTGATAGTGAATCCGGCCCTTTTGAATAGCGCGTAGGTCGATTCCTGTAAGCTACCTTTGGGTAGACCAATTACGAGTTTTTTCATGAAACCTTTGCCTTTATTTGAGTGGGAAAATGCGAAATATAGTGGATCGGGGGGATGCGTCCAATCTCTGATTTAAGAAAACCTGTGCTGGCCGAACGAAGTTCGCTTTGAGTGAGACTATTATTTCTTTCTAGGTAACATTTTAAGATGAATTTTGGCTGTTCGTGACCAGCTGCTTTTGGGATAATTAGCGATGAGGTCTTCGTAGACCCTTTGCGCCTCGTCCAACTCTCCAAGAGCCTCAAGGCATCGCGCCTGACCCATTCGGGCGGCGGGAGCCAGATAAGAGTCTTTGTGGGTTTTAGAGTATATATCGTAGAGTAGGTGCGCCTCGGCGAATTGTCCTTTGGATTCCTTGCAGGAAATCAAGTTGAGTTCAGCTTGGGCGGCTTGTTCTAAAGTCCCATATTTTTTAAGGAATTGGGTGTAGAGGCTTTCAGCTTCATCGATCTGCCCAGCATTGAATTTTTCGCGGGCGAGACTCATCAAGGCGATCGGAGCGGCGGGAGAGGAGGCATAGTCGTTGAGAATGGCCTGTAGATCGTCGGCATTCTGCGCCTGCGCTAATGCGGTGTCGGCACGGAGATCCTTTTTCTGATGTTGGATCTTAAAAAATTTATCGATCAAGATAAAGGCACAGATTAGGAGAATCACAAGGGCCGCAGGTTTCGCATATTTTTTAAAAAAGACGAGAACCTCTTTCACTTCTTGTTGTTCGAGGGCCTGTTGTTTCAGCACGTCCTCATGTTGGGGAGAATGTGGGGGGCGTGGGTGATTTTTTTTCTTTTTCTTTTTTCCTTTTGGCTTGTTCTGGCTGGAGGTGGGACCCGGGGGGGGGCGGCTCGCGGGGTGTACAACTGGAGTTTCAATCATAGGCTCTAGATCAACGGCCAGAGTTCCTTCTTCAGTTATGGCTTCTACGGTCGCGGGGATTTCTTCTACTGTAGCTTGAGCGACCGGCGCTTCTTCTTCCTCAACTTCTGGAGAAGCAGGAGCCTCGGCCGGTTCAACCGTTTCCGATTTCGCCGAAGTTGCTGAATTCGAATTAATCGATTTTAGTAGCTCTTCATGGCCATTAAGAAAGGTTTTTTGCTCGTTGAGATCGTCTTTTTTTTCTTCAGTCATCAGATACTCCTACTCGGGTCGGTACAAAGAACGGACATATTGGCTATTTATGGAGAGGTTTCAAGAATTGTTTGATTCATACAGCGCGATAATTTTCGCGGCGATAGATTTGGGGTCGGCACCGTTGGTATCGATCTGGTGCGGAATGGCTTCGTAGAGTGATTTCCGAGTTTCAAGGAGCTGGATAATTTTTTCCGGTTTGTCGCCGGCAAGGAGAGGACGGGTGCTATCATTTTTAACGCGCTCCAAAATGGTTTCGGGAGCGGCCTGTAGGCAGACGACGAGCCCCTTTTTTTCGTAGTCAGTAAGATTATCGGGGTTGAGTACAATGCCGCCGCCGGTCGATATAATTTGACCTTCCTGTGCGGCAAGTGCCCGGGCGATATCGCGTTCGAGTTCCCGAAAGTGTGGTTCGCCGTCCTGTGCAAAGATCTCGGTAATGGGTTTTCCCGCGCGTTCCTCAATTAGAGTATCCATATCCACCAGTGGCATTCCTGTCTGTTTGGCCAGCAGGAGACCGACTGTGGTCTTTCCGGTCCCCATGAACCCAACCAATACGATATTTTCCATTGCTTCCCCTTGAGCCGGTTTATGTCTAGATACAGAAAAAACGCCCCTGTTGGAGCGTTTATTTTTAAACCGCTTAGATCATTGGTTTAAGCTGCCGTTTCGCGAATTGCGGCACGGATTTCTTTGGTGTTCATATGCACCAACTGCTCTTCAGTGAGGCCAGCACTAACTAGGCGCTTTTTCTGCTGCATCATACGCTGGCGCTTTAAACGGGGTTTCTTAACTGGGCGACGTAGCGGCTTCTTGCGCATTGCTCTTCTAATTCTCATGACAAACCTCTTCTTACCTTTAATGGGTGAAAAATCAGTCGCGGAACCTATACGCCCTTTGCTCCTTGCGCAACCCTTATTATTGGCAATTTTACGTTTTATCGAGGTTCTTTCAGAGAAAAATTCGAAGACCGTACCTTCATTCCTCTTAATCTCGGCGAAACCTATCTCGATCAGGGTCGTTCCCATTCATTTTGAACGGTTCCAGAACGTCCATAGTCTGGCCGTCCGAATAGATCGACTAGCATGGGCGCCCGCGATTTATGTTCTGTTTTGTGGGATAGTTAAAATCCAGTAGGTCGGCCGTACCGGAGGAGGAATCTTCCCAACGAGGAGAAAAAGTTCGAAGGGTGGCTACGGAGCCGGTGGGGGCATTGGCAATATGTTCGCCGGTGAGTTGATTGATGACCCATGTTAGGGAGGGGTTATGTCCAATCAGTAGGGTGCTTTCGTAGCGGTCATCCAGAAGTTGGATGATTTTAAGAAGGTCAGACACAGAGGCTTCGTAGATGGCCTTATGAAAGACAATCTTATCGAGTGGAACACCGAGTTCAAGGGCGATTCGCTTCGAAGTTTGGGCGGCGCGAAGTGCCGGGCTGGAAAGGATGATACCGAGAGAATCGCCACGTTCCTTGAGATATTTTCCCATGGCTGAAGCGTCCTGCTCACCTTGTGGGTCGAGCGGTCGTTCAAAATCGCGCTGGCCAGAATTCAGTCCTGCTGCTTCGGCGTGGCGCATCAAGTATAGAGTTTTATGATTCGAATTCATGGGCAAGTTCCTTCAGGAATGCAGTGATCGTTTTTTTCATGCGAGGTAGGGTGGCCGTGGCGACTTCGTTTACATCTTCGTGAGAGAGTGGGGCATTGCCGATGCCTGCGGCCCAGTTGCAGACGCAGGAGAGTCCGGCGGTCCGCATGCCGAGCGCATTAGCCACGATGGCCTCGGGCACGGTTGACATGCCGACGGCATCGGCACCCATCGAGCGATACTGGTTTATTTCGGCCGGTGTTTCAAAGGTTGGGCCGCTGGTGGCGATGTAGACCCCTTCGGCATCGGCTCCGGCTTCGAACAGTTTTTTCCGTAACGTTTTGTTGTAGATCTCCGACTGGTCGGGGAAGCGAGTGCCGAGTTTAGGATGGTGCGGGCCGATGAGCGGGTTGGAGCCGAGCATGTTGATATGGTCTTTAATCACCATCAATGAACCCGGCCCGAGATCGTCGCGAATTCCTCCGGCGGCGTTAGTAAGTAGCACGGTATCCGCTCCGAGTGCGTGCAGGATATAGATGGGGAGAATCACGGGATTCCAGCCTTCGCCTTCGTACCAATGTCGTCGTCCTTGGAAAATAAAGAGTTCCATTCCGTCGATGGTCGTGCGAAGTAGGTTGCCGGCATGGCCCATCACGCCAGGCTTTCCCATTCCCGGAATTTCGGAATAGGGAAGCCCTTCTCCTTGAAAAATTGAAACTGCTTCGCCCCAGCCGGAGCCGAGAATCAGCCCACATTTTGGTTGGGCTGTGGGCCATTTTCGTTGAACCACCTCGGTGGCCGCATCGAGTATAAGCGGGTTGATATGTGTGTTCATGGCAAGAGAGTTTAGGGAGAAGTTCGTCTTGAATCAATCCTCAGATTAAGTTTGATCGATATCACCTTTTTCCACACTATCCTGCGCATGTTAAAGCAAATCTTTCCATTTTTAAACTGGCGCATCGGCAAGGGGGATATTCGCGCTGACTTGATTGCAGGGCTGACGGTGGCCCTCGTGCTGATTCCACAGTCGATGGCTTATGCAGAGCTTGCTGGCCTTCCGATTTGGATGGGGCTATACGCCTCTTTTCTGCCTGTTATTTTAGCTGGGCTGTGGGGATCATCCTGTCATTTACAAACAGGGCCGGGCGCCACAATGGCCCTTGTTCTGTCTTCTGCTTTAATTCCACTGGCGGTCGTGGGCTCCGTTGAATATGCCAAACTGGCGATTCAATTAGGATTGATGGTGGGTATTATATGGTCGCTAATTGCGGTGCTTCGACTCGGTTTTATTATAAATTTTCTATCCCGACCGGTGATTGAAGGATTTATCAATGCGGGGGGGATTCTAATTGCTGTTTCCCAAATAAATATAATTTTGGGGATTGATCAGGCCAATAGAAATCATGTGCTAACCGACTTTATGTCCTTATTTGGCGAGTTGAGCGGTATACATGGAATCAGTCTTCTATTAGGAGCTATATCGGTCTTGATCTTGTTGGTTGGGCGGCGCTACGTACCGCGGGTTCCCCTTGCCTTGATCGTGGCGGCTTCCTCGACGGCGATCGTCTACTTTCTAGGACTCAGCAATCCTGAACACGTGTTAGTTCCGCTGGCTATTGTCGGAGAAATACCCGCTGGGTTGCCTAAACCAGTCTGGCCGATTCCTACTATTGAGACGGTATGGAATCTACTTCCCGGGGCATTAATATTCGCTTTGGTTGGGTTTATTGAGACGAGTTCGGTTGCGCGTGGCATAGCGGCACGGAGTCATCAAAAACTAAATATTAACCGCGAGGCGGTTGGGCAGGCCGTTGCATCCTTGAGTAGTTCTTTTTCAGGTGGGCAACCTGTTAACGGCTCCTTTTCCCGCTCGGCGCTAAACTATGCATCAGGAGCTCGGAGCGGCTTGGCGGCGGTTTTCACGGGGCTCTTTGTTTTGATTTTTTTGCTCGCATGCACTCCGCTCTTTTACTACCTGCCGAAGACCGTTCTTTCAGCCATCATTATTAGTGCGGTTCTTAATCTGATGAACCTTAAGAAGTTGGCTTCTTTTATGAAGGTGAACAAGGGCGATGGGGTAGCGGCTTGGATTACTTTTTTTGCTACGCTGGCCTTTGCGCCGCATCTTGAAAAAGGAATTTTAATTGGAGCATCCTTCTCTATTTTATTTCATCTCTACCGGATGATGCACCCGCATGTAGCGATTTTAGGAAGGCACCCTGACGGCGCCATGCGCGATGCGGAATTGCACCAGCTGGACGTGGCACGCTTACCTCTGGCCATTCGACTGGATGGACGCCTTTTCTTTGCGAATATTTCATACGTCGAGGATCAGGTTCATGATGCGGTGGACCAAATTTCTGACCTTCGGTACTTGGCCATTATTTTTGACGGGATAAATGATATTGATTCATCCGGAATAGAAATGTTGAAGGAGCTCTACGGGCAATTGAAACATCGAGGGGTTCAATTGCTATTTGTAGGGGTCAAAAATCCGGTACTACAAGTCATGCAAGCCAGTGGCCTTGAAGCGGTGATTGGTCATGAAAACTTTTTTGGCACCTATGAGCATTCGCAGAAAGCGGTCATAGAAAAGATGCAATCCACGCACGTCTATTCGATCTGACGAGCGGCCAATGTAGCGATATTCAGGAGAACCTCACATCCGGTTTGATACTCCTTGATGTTCACATACTCTTCGACCTGATGGAACTTGTGTGCGCCCGTTCCGAGCGTAACGGTCGGGAGCCCTTTTTTATTAAAATTGTTGGCATCAAGTCCAGCATCCATAACGAGCGAATTGGGCGTGAGCCCCATGAGTTCCATCGCCTTGCAGGCCATCTTGACACAAGGTTCTGATTTCTTGAGGCGAAAGGCATTGTAGTCGCTTATGACCGTAAATTTAACCGTACCGCATTTTCCTTTGTCGTTCATCACGCTCTTGGCCGCCTGCGTAAAACAGGTTTTATAGACCTCACAATTTGGTCTAAAAATGCCGGACTGTGGCTGCGGCATTCACCGGTCATGACCGTTTGATCCATCACTTGATTGTTGGCCTCGCCGCCGTTGATCGATCCAAGGTTTGACGTGCCGGTTCTATTTCCTTTGATAATTCTTCCGAAGTAACCTTTCTCCGCCACCGCCGCCATGGCTTTCGAAGCAATCAGTCCGGCAGAAATTCCTTTTTCAGGTTCAAGTCCCGCATGCGTCGAGGTTCCTGAAATTTTCGCGGTCCAGCGGACGGCGCTCATCGCGCCGATTATGACTTCGTTGGGATACTGTCCATCCAGATTGAAGCCCATCGCTGGGTTTCCTAAATCGGTAAGCCGAACCATACGCGAGCCATGCAATCCATTCTCCTCCGCAATCGGAAAGAGCAAGGTGATCGGCGGATGGGAAGTTTTATTTTTTAGCAGCGTCTCTACCAACGTCACCATCGCCGCACAGCTGGATCGATCATCGCCCCCCAGTCCGGTTTTTCCCTTCGGAACGACGCGGGTTCCTTTAATGACCGGCACCACTCCCTTGCACAGTGGAACTGTGTCCATATGCGCGGAAAATAGGATTCGAGGTGCTTTTACCGTGCCCGGCAGTTTCACAATCAAGTTGCCGATCTCAAATCCTTCGCCCAGCCGTTTGTGTGCATCGTCGGTTTTGATCCAGACTTTTTTACAACCCGCTGCAATCAATTTTTTCGTGAGAACCGAAACCACTTTTGATTCTCGCCCCGTCAGGCCGTCAACAGCGAGTAGATCGAGCAAATGGGTGAGGGCTGCATCTTGATTTATCATGAGTGATTCTCGTGAAGGGGTATGGTTAAGCGAGTTATACTGCGTGGAGCAGGCTTTCTATTCTTCTGCGGGTGTAGCGGCCTCTCGAAGAGGGCGCGCCCTCCTGCGGAGAGGCTCGCACTACAGTGTTGTATATATTCCCTCAAGGGGCGGCTTCGACGTGAATTACGTGGCCTTCAAATTCGACGATCTGCTCGGCTCGGATTTTACAGCGCTTGCGGGTTTCGAGCTGGCCATCGACGGTGACGAGGCCTTGTGCAACGACGTCCTTGCCTTCACCACCGGACATCACAAGATTGACGGCCTTGAGCAATTTGCAGAGTTCGATGTATTCGTCTTTAAGCCGGAAATTCATGCTCCGGAATCTTTCCTGAGTTTTCGGACGAGTTCGACGTTTTTAAAGGACATGCGTCGGCGGTTGTAAAGGGATTCCATCTTTCCTTCAAGAGCGTCCCAGTCCTCGGGGGAGGGTGGGGTGTCGTAGTCCCAGCGTTCCTCATCGGAACGCTTGGTCTGCCACTTCATTTTTCCCTTACCGAGAAAGGTGATGCGGACTTTTCGTTTTACGCCGTCATCGAGCCGATCGACCCATTCAATATCAGCTTTCACGCGGAATCTCCGGGCAGGGGTTTATTTGGGATAGAACCATCGGCCAGCGGTGCCTGCGATGAAACAGATGCCTGCAATAACGATCCCAATGAGCGGGAACATCATCCGGCGGTGATCCAGTGCGACATCGTACTGTGCTTGTTCTTTAAGGAAGAAGTAGAGCGCGGCGGATGTAGCTAGCGAAATAATAGCGACCCACCAGAGTAGGGCTTTCGGTTGAAATGGACTTTTTTTACCCTTCATAGGAACGGGAAGTTATGCCGGAAGGGTTTGGTTTGATCAAGGGGAAACTCGATGAATGTCATCTATCTTCACCCATCCATTCTTTCCGTCATATTGAATTTCAATCCACCCCTTGGCATCGGTGCTCCGCTGGCGAACCAGTGCCGCGAGCGGAACTTTATAATGGGCGGTGCTTCCTTCGATGGGGCCAAATAGGGCGGTGGTGCCGGATTTGATTACAACCCATTCTGGCTGAGTATAAAGTTGCTGCCAATGCCACCATCCTCCGGCGGAAATGAGGAGGATTGCGGCGGGAAGTAGGCTTAGTTTGGTCAGCGTTCGTTTGGCAGGGCGGATGAGTAGGCCGAGGAATAACAGGAGCGTGAAGATCACGTATGCACCGATGGCCACCATGATCCATTCGTTTTGTGAAAGGGTGCCTAGGAAGCGTTTAATCAGCGACGAATAAGGTTCGGTGGCACCGGCCGCATTGAGTGCAAAGCGCAGATTGGCGCGAATGTCTGGATCGCGCGGTGCGGCATACTCCGCCCGGCGGTAGTGCGCTACGGCATCGGATAAGTTTCCATTCTTAAAATAGGCATTTGCAAGGTTGTATTCGACCGCAAGGTTTGCGACTCCGCCCTCCACTAGTTTTTTGTAGAGGTCTATGGCCTTCGCATAATCTCCACCGTCATAGGCGGCCTGTGCTTCCAAAAAGAGAGCTGATTTTTGCAGGTCGATTTTTGAATCAGGAATCTGCTCCGCATAGCTCGAAGATGAGCTCAGTAGCATCGCAAGTAGGATGAGGAGTCGCATGGGGTTCATTATTTAACCCTCTCGCATTGACGGAGCGTGGTGGTGGTTTGTTTGAGTAGATTTTTCATCGCTTTCTTTTCGCCGCCGGACTGAATTCCATAACGCCGTTGCTCAATCGTATTAAACAGGGACTCAATCGCTTCGGCCTGTTGCGGCAGGCGAGCGAGTACGATAGATAATGTGATCTCGCCGGGGGCGAGATTGAGGCGATGCCCGAAATAGGTCGTCAGCGTATCCCATAGTTCGCCATAGAATGCCGTTTCGTCTTTCTTGCGCAAGGCGTGTTCGGCGCGGCGTAGGTTTTTACGGGCGGCTTTTGGAGCTTTCTGTCGCCGGGCGCGGGCGACGTTGTTGGCCAGTGCATTTCGGTGGGCTGAAAGGCCGGCCATGGCGAGCAGTAGGAGTGCTGGAAAGGCGAGTGCAATGTAGAAGGGTTTGGTGCGGTACTTTGCAAGGGCAACGGAGGTTTTCCATTTTTTCGGGATCGGTTTTAGATAGATAATATCCCGACCGAGAATTTCGGTTTCCTGCCGGATGGAGCTTGGAACGGTGGCAATGATTTGTGCCGCCTGTTGCGGCATGGCCTCGACGTGGATCGGGAAGGGACCTTGGGTGAGCGTGCGGAAGTCGGCGGTCTGAGTGTTAAAATAGGAGAAGGCGATTTTTGGAATGTTCGTGACGGAATCCGAAATGGGGATGATGACTTGCTCGAAAATGATTTCGTTCGGATTTTTAGAAGGGATGATACGCGCTTCGTAGAGTTTGAAGTTGGGGTCGGCCTCAAAGGTAGGCGGAGTAATCTGGTTCAGGTTTCCCTTTCCGGAAATTTTCATTTTGAGAGTAATGGGTTCGCCCGCTTTTACCTGCTTTGGGCCGAGGCCTACCTGAAACCCAAAAGTACCGACCCCGCCGGTATAGCTGGCCGGTCGCAGTTCCATCGGTACGGGGAGTACCGTAACCTCGAGGGCATTGCAATCGAGTACGATCGGTCGGGTTTCTTGCCGTCCAAAAAAATCACCAAAAAAGGGATCGTCAAACCCATAGGAACGGCGATCCTGTCGCGGGATAATCACGTTAAGCTGAACTTCGGGCCGGAAGGTGAAGGTGCCGGCGGTCAGCGTTTTGGCAAGGGTGCGGAGCGTATAGACCGTGAAAATAATCCCATCGCGCTCTACCTGTTCTTTGCTGGTTATATTCCACTCCAAGTCGCCTTTCATACCGCTCTTCGGGATCCCTCCGCGCAGGCTAAAATTCCCGTCGATCTGCACGCCGTCGCGGATGTAGACCTTCAGGTCCAGATGGAACGGTTCGTGTACATATGGTGCAGTGCGGTCGGTCGAAATATGTGAAAATAGCATTTCTGAAATTTGTTGAGCCTTCGGGTCGTCTTCCGGCTTGATGACCCGTAGCTGCGCCGTAACCTCTTTTTGTCCCCCCTTATAGGTGCAGGTGATGGGGCCGATGGTAAAGTCGCCCACTTTCGAAGGGGTCACGAGATAGGTGTGGATGACCTTCGAGCTGCGCTTGAGATTGACGAAGCGGGTTTCGGAACGTTGGCCTTGGTATTGGATCCGTAACCCCTCAATTTCTGGGATGCGGGCCGCATTGCCTTGGGTATCGATAAATTCAATTTTAAGCACCGCACGATCCAGTAGGCTGATCAACTGAGGCTCGATGCTCATGCGCACATCTGCCGCAAATGTGGAGGCCATCAACAAAAGGCTTGCAGCAATTAAAATTCGGATTTTTAAAGGGTTACGCATGACGGTTAGGTTCTACCAATCTTTGTCCACGTTCACGGGTTTTCCGAGAATAGGTTGAAGTCGCATTCGTTTGTTTTTCTCTTCTTGCCGCATCGCATCGAGCAGTTGTTTGGCCTCGTCTGCAGTCATCTGTTCTGCGGCTTTGGGTTCGGGCGGTTGCTGTGGTTCTTCACTGGGTTCGGGCGGGTTTTGGTTCTCCTGCTCTTCTTGGTTTTTTGGCGGTTCGTTCTGCGCCTTGTTTTTCTCTTGGTTCTCTTGTTGCTGATCTTTTTGTTGTTGCTCTTGTTCCTGCTGTTTTTCCAGCAGCTCTTGTAGACGCAGTAGCTTTCCGTCTTTGGGGTAGATCGACAGCCCTTTGGCCACCAGATTGCTGGAGCTGGACGCCTCACCTTGAATATATAGATTCGCCGCCGGGTGGAAAAATTCGGCATCACGCTCAGCGGTATTTGCTAAAATACTCATTGTAGCAAGGCTCAGGAATAAAATGGAAAGAAGAATTTTCATTGAACGATGTTTAGGGAGGAAAGTTCCTGGATGATTTTCAGAACCTCTTGGTTCTTCTGGGAGGTCTCTTCATATTGTTTCTTTAAATTCGGTTTAAGATCAAAGGCATATTTCCGGTTATCGGTTTCGGTTGTCAACCGTTGTGCGGCGAGCATATATTGGTAGTCCTCGATAAATTGGATTGCCATTTCAAGATCCTGTTCAGCCTCTTCGACTGCCTGATTCAGCATGGTCAACCGTTCGGCTATTTTTGGAAGAAGCTGCCTTGATTCTTCATGGCTTGGATCGACGTCTTCGAGAATATGTTCAAACTGTACCTTGGCGTGTTGATAGTTTTGCTTCGCCTCCTTCGCTTTGTATTCCTGCAGCAACGCTTCGGCTTGGTTGTACAGCCACTTGCCCTTGGTGTACTCCAGAGTCAGCCGTAAACTTCGAGCCCGCTCGAAGTTACGTTTAGCCTCCATATCCGCCGGATCGAGCAGGATGGCCTTTTCGTACATCCCCACCGCCTGAAAGACCAGTTCGGAGGCCAGGCCAATCTGTTCTGGGCCGGTCATCACGGTAGTTTGTGCGAGCAGGGCATTGCCTCGGTTGAAATAGGCCTTGGACTGAAGGTCGAGATCGGTGGTCCGTAAGGCTTCGTTGAAGCTCTTTTCTGCCGCTTCAAAATCGCCGTTGCGATAGTGTGCGTTGCCGAGATTATAGTTTCCAATATTGGGGAATTCCAGCGCGGTTTTTTCCAGAAACTGAACCGCATTGGTGTAGTCGCTCATCGTATAGGCTTTCAAACCTTTCCGCATCGCCGACCGAGGCGTTTCTTCAGAAAGAACGGTCTGTGTTCCGATGAAAGAGATCGCGATGATTAATCCATTTAAAAACCGAGCAGCGATTTTCATGAAGAGCCTCCTTTTTTCACCGGGCGAACGCAGGCCTCAATAAGCAACAGGAGCAAGGCGGTTCCTAAGAGCCATTGGAAGCGCTCGGTCCACGTTTTAGCCATGCGCGACTCGCGCTCCTCGCGCTGGAGTTTGGAAATCCCCTGCTGGTAGACGCGTTCGAGTCCAAAGTCGCCCGCCGCGGACCGGACATAGAACCCTCCGGTTTCGAACGCAATACGTTTGAGTAGTTTTTCGTTTAGAGAACTTTTCACGACGTGGCCCGACATATCCTTCACAAAGCCGTCACTGGTTTGGATGAGCTCGCCCTCGCGAGTTCCAGCCCCGATGGTGAAGACTCGGACGTTCTCTTCCTTCAGGCGCGGGAGCAACTCCAGTGGGTCGCCGGTATGGCCTTCTCCGTCGGAAATCAAAACAATCACTTTATCGGCAGCACTTTCTTTTTCAAAACTATCGAGCGATTTCTCCAACGCTTGAAAAAGATCGGTTCCGCCGAGCGGGATGATCCCTGCATAGACGTCGTCAAGCATCATCAAAAAGGCGGCATAGTCGATGGTGGTAGGACACTGCAAGAAGGCATCGCCTGCAAAAGCCACTAAGCCGATGCGATCGCCGCGTAGTTCTCGGACTAGATCGCGCACGCCCCATTTTGCCTGTTGTAGGCGATTCGGTTTAAGATCTTGGGCAAGCATGCTTTTCGAAGTATCGAGGGCCACAATAATACTTAAACCACGCTGCTTTACCTCTTCCCATTGGAATCCCCACTGCGGGCGGGCAACGGCCAGCACGGCTAGCGCTAAGGCGCATACGCGAAGGAGGTTTTTTATCCGGCGCCGTTGATTTGAATATCCCGGAAGCATCGTTGGCCACAGGGCCGGGTCCACCATTCGCTCCATGAGCCTTGCGCGCCGTTTTAGCATTAAACCGGTGAGCAACAGGAGCGGTAGCAGAACCCATAGTCCCATCAAAAAATCTGGATCATGCCACTGAATCACGGCAACCTCCCCATCCGGCTCAGGCTTAATAATTGCTCGGTCATCAACAAGAAGATCCCCGCAATAATCCACCCTTTTGAGACCTCCTCAAAGCGCGTAAACTGTTCGACTTCAATCTCGGTCTTCTCGAGTTGATCGATCTCCTCATAGACGGCGGTGAGGCTTTCAAGATCGCGGGCACGGTAGAATTTTCCATTGCTGATGGTAGCGACCTGTTTCAACGTCTCCTCATCAACTTCAGAGCGCTGCGGGCGGAACCCGGTTCGCGCACCGCCCGCGCCGATGGTGTAAATTTTAATGCCGAGCGCTTCCGCTGCATGCGCCGCATTTTCAGGGGAGAGGGTTCCGTGGTTATTAGCGCCATCCGTCAGTAGGATAACCAACTTGCTTTTGGCTTCGCTGTCGCGCAGGCGGTTGATGGCGGAGGCAATCCCATCGCCAATCGCGGTACGCCGTCCGTCGAGCATGCCGGTATGCAGCCCAGCCATGCGATGGGCTAACCAGTTGTGGTCGAGTGTGAGGGGGGCCACGGCATAGGGCAGGGACGCAAAGCCAACCATACCGATCCGATCATTCGGGCGTTTCTCCAGGAAGCGATCAATCACGTTCTTGGCCGCATCAAGGCGGCTTATGCGCCGGTTGAGACGAACAAAATCCGGCGTGTCCATCGATTCAGAAAGATCGAGCAATAGAATAATATCAACCGTTTCGATGCGCGTTAAGCTTTCCTGTAAACCCCGTTGCGGCCGAGCGAGGGCCACCACCAAGCAGATCCATCCTAGAGCATACAGGATGGGCAACGCTGGCTGGAGCCGTATGCGCCAGCTTTTGGGTAAATCCACTAAAATCGTGCGACTGCTAAATTGCATCGATTGCTTGTTCAGCATGAAATGCCGTACCCAAATTAGAGCCGGAATCAACAAGAGAAGGAGGAGCAGATAGGGGTTCGCAAGTCTCATTTTATTGCGTCCCCTTCGGAGTGTTTAGTCTCTTCAACAAAGTGTTGGGTGGTGGAAAATGCGGCTTCCATAGTGATGCGATCGGGGTGGCCCTTGGCAAACTTAACCAGGTCGGCCTGGCGCATGAACTCCTGAAGAATGTTGCGCTGGCTTCCATTAAGCTCGGGCGACGTACTCATTTCCTCGACGATTTCCTCGGTGGTTTCGTCGGGGGCATTGAGTTTAAAGCGGCCATCCAGATACGTTCGCAGGATCAACGACAGTTCGGTATAGAAAGGATTACATTCATTCTTTTCTAGCAACCCCTTGCTTTTGAGTTTTTCCAAGGCCTTGAACGCTAGAATATGCGGCGGGATGGGGGGAGCACGTGGGATAATTACCGTTCGATGTTTCCATAGTTTTGAAGAAATCAGCCCAATCAAAAAGGCAACCACCGCTGTGCCCAGCACAACCCAGACCCAGCTCGGTATACGGCCGGGAAGCGGATGAATAGGTTTGATATCGGCCAGC
Source organism: Verrucomicrobiota bacterium (assembly GCA_024279685.1). Lineage (GTDB taxonomy): Bacteria > Verrucomicrobiota > Kiritimatiellia > Kiritimatiellales > Pontiellaceae > Pontiella. The sequence continues at coordinate 18,626 of JAJRRI010000008.1, forward strand.
TCGGAGGGGGAGTTGGTGAGTGCCGACTCAACGTTCAGGACAATGGAAGGAAAGGGGGTACTGAACGTTTTATCGCCGATTTGGTAGGAGATTAACTGGGTCGAAATCATGTGCTTGCCAAGGCGGAACGAGGTGAGGGTGAAAAGGGTTTCCGTTTTTTTCAAACCATCCGCGCGGAGTTCACGGGTCCAGCTTCGATTGAGCAAAACAATATCCTTTTCTCGTCCAAGCTCCGGCAGTTCCAGAGTTCCATTTGTGGGGGAATAGGTCGTTAGCAACAGCTCGACCGGATCGCCCACGTGAATGGTTTCACGATCTAGGGTGTATTCCACCGTGAGCTGATCGATCAGGATGTGCTTTGTTTCTTCTTGAGTACAGCCTGTAACGAGGAGCAATAACGCCGCAAGGCACGGCCCGCCAAGCCAAGGCGCCTGAGATCTATTTTTAAAGTTGCGTTTGTTCAGGTTCATTCGTGGTTAAAACTATCTCCGGCTCGCCCGTTTTCGGAAAAAATTAATAAAGGGTCGGTCGTAAGGTTCGCCGGCGAATAGGCGGATGGTATCGATGCCCGCCTTGCGATGCATCTCGTCGATCGTTTCGGCACGGCGTGTCTGTTCAATTCCAAGTTGTTTGCGAACCTTCTTGCTCGAGGTATCGACGAGTATTTGCGCTCCAGTTTCTGCGTCGTGCCAATTGATAAGTCCGATATCCGGCCAAGCAATTTCGCGCTTGTCGCCGATCACAATACTGATGAAATCATGACGGCGGGCGGTGATTTTTAGCAGTTTTTCATAGGGATCGGAAAATATGAAATCGCTAATAAGGAAGGTAATATTTTTTCGGATGCTGACATGGTTGAGGTAATCCAGTGCGGGGGCAACATGGGTTCCTTTTCCTTGCGGTTTATGCGAGAGCATTTCGCGCACGAGACGGAGGACATGGCGCGTGCCCTTGGCCGGTGGGATATATTTTTCAACCTCCTCGGAAAAAAGAATAAGCCCGATGCGATCATTGTTGCGGGTGGCCGAAAAGGCCAATACGGCGGCGACTTCTGCCGCAAGATCTCGCTTCATCTGCGTACCACTGCCAAACAGATTCGACGCGCTGATATCGACCACCAGCATGACGGTCATCTCGCGCTCTTCCACAAATTTCTTGATATGCGGCGAGCCCGTGCGGGCGGTAACGTTCCAGTCAATCGAGCGGATATCGTCGCCGGGCACATATTCGCGCACCTCGTCAAACTCCATCCCGCGTCCCTTAAAGGTGGAATGATACTGTCCCGCAAACACGTCGTTCACGGCGTGCTTCGTTGAAATCTGAATTCGACGAATCTTCTTCAGTAATTCGCGATGCGAAATTTCTGAAGAATTTCCGATTTCCGATTTCTGATTTCCGATTTCTTTTCTCATTTTTTGCTTTGTGCGGTTTTCCGCGATGCGGTCATGATAGCGGTTAATTCGTTCGCTTCTTGGAGCAACATATTGACTTTATTTTCCGATAGAATTTTTCCTTCAACAATCAATTCCATCCAAAAACAACACTCATCGGCCTCTTCGATGACCGTGCCCATTTTTGCGATAAACTCGGCGCGAGACCGGCCTCGGCAACTCGCTCGATAATTTGCGGCAACCGAGGTTCCCGCGCGTGCCAGTTGGTTCTGAATGACGCGAGCCTCAACCGTTTTTGGAAGTGCAGCAGTCAGTTTAAGGATGCGCAATGCAAATTGTTTGGTTCGTTTCTTCAGGTCGTCTTGATCCATGATCTCTCCTGCACGTTCATGCTATTTAATCGGCAATCATCAATCGAAAATCGGCAATGAGCCTAGGGCACCGGAATTTCGGAGAGGATTTTTCCAATCAAATCTTCACTCGTCAGCTCCTCGGCTTCCGCTTCATAGGAGACAATGACGCGGTGGCGGAGGACATCGAGTGCGATGGATTTAACATCTTGTGGCGTGACGTAGCCACGGCCTTGCATGAAGGCGTGCGCGCGGGCACCCATCGTGAGATTAATAGTGGCTCGCGGCGAGGCGCCGTAGCGGATGTAATCCTTGAGATCGAGGTTGTACTTCTCCGGCTCGCGCGTTGCAAAGACGAGGGCGAGGATGTAGTCCTTAATCTTTTCGTCGATGTAGATTTCGTCGACGATCTCACGCGCTTTGAGGATGGTATCGGGATGCAGAACGGCGTTGATCTGAATTTCGGTATTGGAGTGCGCCATGCGGTCCAGAATTCGGCGTTCCTCTTCGAGGGTTGGGTAGCCCACTTTCAGCTTGAGCATGAAACGGTCGACCTGCGCCTCGGGCAGGGGATAAGTCCCTTCCTGTTCGATCGGGTTTTCGGTCGCCATGACGAGGAAAGGATTGGGGAGCTTAAAGGTTTCGTCCCCGATGGTGACCTGTCGCTCCTGCATGGCCTCCAGCAACGCGCTCTGAACCTTGGCGGGGGCGCGGTTAATTTCGTCGGCAAGAATGACGTTGGCGAAAACGGGGCCTTTCTTAATGATGAAGTCGCCGTCCTTTTGATTGTAAATCAGCGTGCCGACCAGGTCGGCGGGAAGGAGGTCGGGGGTGAATTGAATCCGCTGAAAGGAGGTGTCGAGTGCCCGTGCGAGTGTATTAATCGTAAGTGTTTTTGCGAGTCCAGGTACGCCCTCGAGTAAGACATGGCCGTTGGCCAGCATGCCAATGATAAGCCGGTCGATCAGATACTCTTGACCGACGATCACTTTTCCAATTTCGGTTTTTAAGATGGGGATGAATGCGCTCTGTTCGCGCACTCTTTGGTTAATAATTTCGATGCCTGCCATAGGGGGGTACTCCTAGTTGCGAATGATTTCAGTTACTGACCGAGAAGAGGTGTGTATGTTCAATTTTTTTAAGGGTACTGCGTATCGGCTCCGCTATCCAAGAAGTTCGTGGAGATGTTTTTCAATCCTGCTTTTTTTCCAGCCCATCTGTTCAAGGAGTCCTGTGTAGTTTGTAATTGCGGTATCGGCATGAGGATGGGGATATTCATTTTCTTGTTGAAATCGGTGGAGGATGAGGACGTGTCGCCGCATGAGCGGTTCCGCCTCTTTAAGACGGTTGGTTTCCTGCAATAGTAGTGCCAAGTTGTTGAGCCGAATAGCTACTGTGGGGTGATTGGATCCGAGGACCTTTTCGTCGATTTCGAGCGCACGTCGGATGAGTGGTTCTGCCTCATCAAGGCGGTTGGTCTCCTGTAACAGTTGTGCCAGATTATTGAGTTGAGGGGTTATGTTGGGATCGAGAGCCTCTTCATTAATTTCGAGTGCCTGTCGCAGGAGTGGTTCTGCCTCTTTAAGGCGGTTGGTTTCTTGGAATAGGTGCGCCATATTGTTGAGAATTACGGAGTAAAAAGGGTGGGCTATATTTTCTTTTGACTCATTTTTGGCCCGCAATAACTGTTCTTCCGCTTCTTTGAAATGAGCCATTTTGATTAACGTATTCGCAATCGAAAGTCGGGTCTCTATGCGCATTTTTGGGTCGGTGAGATGGTTGAGGCTTTCTGTCAAAAAGTGGATGCGGGCCTCTGAATAGTTTTTATGGTTTAGCTCTCCACCCATCTCCTGAAGCCTTTTGGCAAAGGCTTCTAGATCGCCGGAGCGTTGCGTTTTCCAGCAGGAAATCATGGCTTCAAGCTCGCTGAACATATTGGTTCCAGTGTCGGTCCATTGCGACGTATGGTCGACGATCCAGCGGCCAAGGCCGTCGACATCCAATCGTTTGAATTCGGAAATATAGCGTGCGGATCGTTCGGGTTTTCCCAGTTTGGCGAGATGTTTGGCGAGTTGAATTTTTACTTCGGCCTGCTCTTCGGCGGTTCCGGTTTCGGAGAGATGGTCTAATTCGGCGGCGGCATTCTCGAAGGTATCGGGTTGTTCGAGGAGGGGGTAGAGCGATTTCCGCTTGGCGGCACGTTCGTCGATGCTGCGGTACCACGTTTCAAAAAACTCAACGAGGAATGGAAGCCGGGTGCGGTCGGCGCGGGAGAGGTTCATGGCGAGCCAGAGGTCGAAAAACCCTTCCCGTATAGTGTAGATGCGGGAGCGTTTGTCGTCGGGATTCGGCGCGGATTTTAGATAGAGCGAGTCGGCCAGCCGTTTAAGCAGGCTGGAGGTTTGCTGCGGGCTGAACCGCATTCGGGCGGCAATGGCGGCCGGGGTCTTTTTTACTTTGCGCATACGAGCCATGGTTTCGAGGATTGCGCGTTCCTGGGGCGGTAGCTCTTTGATACGATCCTGATAGAACGGGGTGATCCGGTCGAGCAGTCCGAGAAACTGATCCCGGACGGCGATGATGGATTCGCGCGTGATCAGCTCGTAAAGCATCATGATCAGGCGCGGGTTCCCGCCCGTCATTTCGTGCAGGGCGAGGATGCGGGGTTTCAGGTCGTCGAACTCGTCAAGCCACTTGGATTGGATCGACTTTTCCCATTCTAAATTTTTCCGGATCAGCTGGAGGGTCTCCTCCGTGGTGAGCGGGGGGAGGGTCTGCACATCGAAAAAATCATAGAAAGGCTGTTTTTCGTCTGATATGCCGGGGAAGTAGAGCGGTGCCGTGGCGATCAGCATGCAGCCGTTGTCTCCCATGAACCATTTCCGGAGGGCGGCGGCTTCCTGATGACTTTTACGTTCCTTTTTGGAGGCGTGGCGGGAGTCGATCTGCTGGGTTAGGATCGTGTCGAAGTTTTCGAGCATGATCAGCAGCGTGCGTTTCTGATCCCGTCCAGTTTTTCGTATTTCGGCTTCAAGCGTATCGCGTATGCATGCGCTGTCCGGTTCCTCGATAAATTGGTCGTAGAGCCGATTCCATTTCTCCGCCTCTTCCGGCGGCAATACGTCCTGAAGAATTTCGCAAATGCCCATCAGGAAGTCGACATAGCTGATGAGGCGGAGAGGCTCTTCCGGGAAGCGCACAACGATGCAGCGTTCTTTTAAATCAGGGTTTTCTCCAACCTCCTGTTCAATGAGGCTCAGCAGGTGGGTTTTCCCGGCACCGCGCGGACCGATGAACAGGCTGTGTTGCTTGGAGGATTTTTCCAGCGATCCGAGGAGTTTGGATTGCATCTCCTCCATGATGTGGGTTCGTGCAATGGTGATATGGCGAAGTTGATCCGGGGGGGTGATACCCGAGCGGTAGAGCCCAAAGTTTGTTCTCTGGTTAAGCATAGTATTTTCTCCACCATGTTTTTAAAAGTCCGCTGGAAATGTCGTAGTAATCATCGCCCGTTTCAACAATGTAAAAGTCGTTTTCGAGGTGAAGCATCAACTCATTAAAGTTCTTTTTAGTGTCATATAGGGGGAGCTGCTCGTTGGCTATATGCTGAAGTTCATCGTACTTTTGTTGAAGCATACGGCGTGAAATACCGCTTTTTGACAGGCTTACACGGTCCAGTAGAGCATGGGCGATGTGGGCGGTTTCTCCATAGTAATGGGCGATACGGGAGTAGTAGTGTTGAAATTTGTCCCGCGCTTCCGGGCTGGCTACCACATTGGTAAAGACAGCGGAAACATCCGTACCGGTCAACGGCTGCTTTGTTTTTGCCCAGATACGGGAGAGTTCTTGAGTGATCATTTGCATGAAATAAGGGATGGGTTGTCCGAGTTGTTTAGCCACTTCTTCCGGTACGTCGGTGGAAAATTCGCACCCGTGGTCTTCCAGCATTACCGTGACGAACTCCATAACCTCTTTGTCTGAAAAAACAGGGAGAGAAACCACTTCGGGGTCGTTCATACGATCAAGAAGCCCCATGGAATCTAGCGTTGCCATCAGATTGATGGAGCCGCCGATCATCCAGCGGATAGGATCATCCGCTGGAGTCGGGGCTTGCCGCTGATCCCGGAACCAGCCAAGAAAATCCTTCACCCGTGTAGGGTCGTTACGTTTCATAGCCAGCAGCATGTCCGGCAGTTCATCTAGAATAACCAGTACGTGAAGGTCGGTTTTTCGAATTCTCCCCAGTAATTCATCGAGGCGATTCCGCCATTGATTTTCCAAGTGTGTGTCGCGCTCTCGAACGGCGACTTTCAGGGAGCTGAACTCAACGCTTTCAATGGTGTTTATCGCCTCCTTGATGAAGGATTTTCCTTGTGTGAAAAGCTGTTTGAACGCGGTTGGATTGCGGGTATTGAACTCATCCAAAAGTCGGAGGTAGAAGTCGGCAGGGTTAGACGTGTCCTGCACGTTAAGATAAAGTACCAGCCATTCGCTCTGTGGGTTTTTCAAAAGAGCCGTCATAACGCTGGTTTTCCCCGTTCTTCGCGGAGCTGTTAGGATAACGTGTTGCCGCTCCAGTTTTTCCCATAGTTCCGCTATGAACTCCGCCCGGAAAAACAGATCCTCCGGCTCAACGACCTGTCCGATGTAAAACTGCTTTTTCATAAATACACCTATATTGTTGTACAACTGGTTTGATGTATAGATAAAAGTATAAATCTATATAGTTGTAAAGCTATTTTGTTGTGTTTTATAGGTCGTTAAATTTGATATTTTTCGTAGTGGGTAATTTGTGGATTTTTTTTTATTTGAGATTAATTTGACGCAACGCCTCGTAGAGCACGATGGCGGCACAATTTGATAAATTGAGCGAGCGGACATAATCGAGTTGGATCGGGATATTGCAGACCTGTTCCGGGTATCGGGCGAGTAGTTCATCGGGCAAGCCAACGGACTCGTTGCCAAAGATGAGGTAGTCGCCAGGAGCATACGCGACCTCCGAATAGCTTTGGTGTCCGGCCGTGCTGAAAAAATATTTATTCCCTGAAGCGTTCTTTTCAAAAAAAGTTTCAAGGTTTGGATACGTGGTCAGATCCACTGAATCCCAATAATCGAGTCCGGCTCGGCGAATCTGTTTTTCAGAAAGGTCGAACCCGAGCGGTTCGACGAGATGGAGGCGGCTTCCGGTTCCCGCACAAAGGCGTGAAATATTGCCGGTGTTGGGCGGAATTGACGGCTCAACCAACACAATATTCAACGGGAGTTCCGGCCACTGGAAATCTAGTTCCACTCGCTTGCGCTCCGAATGCCGCATCTGTTCGTTCTTTTTCATACGCGGAACAGAATAACGACAGAGAAGATTAAAGGCCAGCGGTGAAAGAGATAAAGGCGGCGATGCCGGTGAGTTCGGATTTTCCACCCACGTCGGAAAGGTCGAGGGAGGACCATGTGCCGCGCGCCCCGAGTCCGAGCATGCCGGCTTCATAGATGCGGAATTCAAAGCCCGCGCGGGCGTAGAGTCCGATTCCGAAAGTAGATTCATTGTTGTCGACACTCACCCCTCCCTTCTCGTCGCGTTCGGAGCGATAGTCGACATAGGTCATTAAGGGGCCACCGCCCACATAGATCCGGGTTTTTCGGTTTTTATCGAGAAAGAGACTGGCATATCCACCGCCCGCGAGGTCGAACATCCACATGGAGGTAGAGATGCTGACATAAAGGCCATTGCCGCCGGCGGAAATATAATTAATATCATCGAAGCGTAGCCCGATCAGAAAGGAGGTCTCCAATCCGTATTGGAAGCGGTCGCCTTTAGGCAATGTTCCCCAAGCTGCCCCAAACTGAGGAATAAGCGAGAGGTCAATTTCGACTGATTCCGGATCATCGGAACCGCTGGTATCGTCGATTTTTAGGTTTTCAAACTGCACCGCACCAAGGAGAGCCTGCACGATGTAGGGCTTGTCCCAATCGTCGTAGGTGTTGTGCTGAGCCCGCGCGCTGGCTGAGAGAGCGATAAGGGTTATGGGGATTAGAACTATTTTTTTCATTTTCATAGAGCGTCCTCTTTAGAGAAGATACTTGTATCGGTTTTAAAGATTTTTTTCCAATCCTTTTTCAGGCTAACCACCGTCCATCCCCGCGCGGGGGCTTCGTCTAAACCGCGGTCGAGGCGGCCGATAGAGGAGTCTCTATCATAGGCCACTTCGCGTTCGGCGTCGTCGTGATGAATCAAGACGGCTAGTCGCTTGCCGGTTCCTGCCGTCGTCCATTCCAACATCTCGAAGTCGCCGTCGGAATTCCCGAAGGCGGCGATCGGGCGGCGGCCAATGTGCTGATGAATCCCGATCGGTTTCCCGGCTTTGTCGTCAATGAAGTCGAGTTTGGGGAGGCGGATAATCACGGGTTTCCCATCGCGCAGTTCATATTGGGTTTTGAGGCGGCTTCCGATCACCTGCTCGGGCGGAATTCCATAGACGGCCTCCGCCCACGGGCGCATGAATTCGATCCCGCCGCCGGAGACGATGAAGGTTTTAAAGTCGTTGGCGCGGAGATAGTCGAGTAGTTCGAGCATGGGTTGATAGACCATTTCGGTGTAGAGCGTACCGGTTTCAGGATGGCGGGCGGTGGCGGTCCAATCGGAGACGATCTGTTCAAATTCTTCGGTGGTGGTTCCAGCATGCGTCGCCATCGCCATTTCAAGCAGTGCATGTTTGCCGCCTGCGAGCGCTTTTTTTAGATCGCCTTTGAGGGCCGATGCAAACGGTTCCTTTGTTTTCCATTCGGGATGCTGTGGAGCGAGCTGGCGGATGCGATCAAAAATAAAGACCGCTTGCACATAGACCGGCTGTTCGCTCCAGAGGGTTCCGTCATTATCAAATACGGCGATGCGTTCGGGAATTGGAACAAAGTCCTGTGAGGTAGGGGTGGTTACCGCCGCAACAAATTCAAGGATGGATTGCTTGGCCGGTCCTTCGTTCCATGAAGGCAATGGAAGCTGGGCGAGCACGAGAGGGGCTGTCGCGATGAACAGCAATACCAGGGAGGTCTTTTTCATGGAATATTCCTACATAGAAACGGCTCGCTGAGAAGTCAGCGAGCCGTGTGCATTGTTTCGTTGATTAGTGCGAGCCGGAGGATGTTCGCAATTGTTCCTCAATGGCACTTAGATTCCAAGAACCGGGTGTTTGACTCGGTGGGAACTCTTCCATGGTTTTGAGAAATTTTGCGGCCATGCTTTGGATCGGGATGATCGCAAAGGCGTGGTCAAGGAACCAATCCTCATAGGTGTTGGAGAACCTGCCTGGGCTTTCTCGAAGGGGTCGCGACGCAGGTTGCAGAGGTGCGGAGTACGTAGTTGTACGAAGGGTTCTCTCCAGATTTGTAGTCGGGTTGCACGGTTCTCCAAGAAGGTGATTTTCCAGTCCTTGTAGCGGGCGGCCATAACGCTACCCTCGTCGTTTACATACCAAAACTCGTTGCGGGGAGATTGATCGCTCTTGCCGCTGAGATAGTCGAGTAGGTTGTAGCCGTCGATATGGTTCTTATAGTGACGTCCGTTTACTTCGGTACCGGTGAGCAAGCGTTCCTTCACATCGGTGTCGCCCGCGACGGCGGCAAAGGTGGGCAGCCAATCTTCGTGAGCCACAATGCCATTGAGTGTGATATTCGCCGGGAAATGGCCTGGCCAGCGGATGAAGGTCGGTACCCGGAAGGCGCCTTCCCAATTCGAGTTCTTTTCGCCATGGAAGGGGGTGGTTCCGGCATCGGGCCAGGTGTTGTAGTGCGGGCCGTTGTCGGTGGAGTATTGGACGATGGTGTTGTCGGCAATGCCCAATTCATCGATCAACTGAAGCAACTCGCCTACGTGCATGTCGTGTTCAACCATACCATCGCCATATTCATCCTGTCCGGAAAGGCCGCGGTGCTCGGCTTTCACGTGCGTGCGGAAGTGCATGCGCGTTCCATTCCACCATACAAACCAGGGTTTACCGGCGGCGTTCTGCCGTTTAATAAAATCCTTTGCGACCGCGATGGTTTCGTCATCAATGGTTTCCATACGCTTTTTAGTCAGCGGGCCGGTGTCTTCGATTTTCTGTCCGCCTTTGCCGTCGGCCCAGCAGTGGAGTACTCCGCGAGGGCCAAATTTTTTGTGGAACTCTGGATCTTTTGGATAATCCATGTGCTCGGGCTCTTCCTCTGCGTTGAGGGGGTAGAGGTTACCGAGAAATTCATCGAAACCGTGCATCGTCGGCAGGTGTTCGTCGCGGTCCCCTTGATGGTTCTTTCCAAACTGGCCGGTGGCATAGCCTTGCCCCTTGAGGATGGTGGCCATCGTGATATCGGTCTTCTGCCAGCCCTGCTCCGCGCCGGGCATACCGAATTTAGTCATTCCGGAACGAACGGGAACGGTTCCGCCGATGAAGGCCGCGCGTCCGGCGGTGCAGGATTGTTGCGCGTAGTAGTCGGTGAAGGCGATCCCTTCGCTGGCGATTCGATCAATATTGGGGGTTTGGTATCCAGCTTCGATTTTACCGATGAACAACCTGCGGGTCATAGGTTATTTCCTCTTTTGTGGCGGAAGGGTCGGCGGAAGGGCTGGTTTTCCTCAAGATTGTGCCTGCGCCGTCGCGCCAGCCAGATCGCGCCACCGCCGAGCATCACCAACCCCACCGATGAGGGTTCGGGAATCGCGCCAGCCACAATGCCAACTCCGGGCGTGGTTTCGTACGCCCATTCGTCAATTACTCCCGTATTTCCTCCGGCACGGATATAAACCCAGCCATAGTGGATATTTTCCTCAATTTCGAACTGTACCCCAAGATAACCGTTGAAAGAGAGCGGGGAAATATCCTGCCAAAAGCCGATGCCCAATACTTGATCGCCAACAGCTTGAAATGAATGGAACAGGTTTCCATATAATCCAGTTCCCCAGCCAATATCGGTTCCACTCCACCAGTCTATGGAAGGGTTTTCTCCAATAAAATCCCCTATTTTAAGCGGGATTTGGTAAATACCGGCATTTGGAGACACAGCAGGACGTCCCAGTACCAATGTATTTCCATAGGTAAAACTGAGAAACTCCGACTGTATCCTTCCTTTGAGATTAATATCAAAAATCCCGTCAAAGTTCAGATCAAGATCCAGACTGTCATCGGGACGATCTGGGGGGAAACTCAGACCCAAGCCAGCAGAAAGTGGTTCGTCCGGTCGGAAATAAATAATTTCCGATCGGGCGGCCCAAGGGATGAGCCAAACAAGAATCATTAGGATATTTGCACAATGCATAAGATGCTCCTTAGTTGGTTTCGATCAGGCGATAGAAACGGGCGGATACGGAAGCGGGCGAGGTTTCCTCCCAGACGGTATTTGTTTTTGTTGCGCTGATTTCCGCGCTTGAGTCCGACCATGCCGTATCCACAAGGTTGGTTGTGGCCTGCATCCGATAGTTTTGGCCGACGACAGAAGGCCATTCCACCAGTTCGGATGCGCTGGTGGCAACGAACTCCGAGATTTTGAGTTGCGGGCGAGATTCGGGAACGATTCCGGAAAGAACAATGGAGACCGCCTGTTCCGCAATGGCTCCCGTATCGTCGACCAGATTACCCTTGTGGGTGATGTGGACGGTGTAGACGGCCTGCGCCGTTGGGTTGGAAACCACCACCTGCTCTGTATTGTCCCTAAAGTTGTCGCCGGTCGTCGCGATGGAGGATGGGATCGCAGGGTTCAGGACCCAAGGAAAGTTGGTGGTGCCAGACGCATTCACAACCCGCAGATCGAGGTCGTTAATCAGCATCAGGTCGGTGGGGTCGAGTCCGGTTGGGGGCGGGGTTCCGGCGGGATCTGTCCAGCCGATACTTATCTTTAGCATTTCGTCGCCAATGGCGGTGACGGGAAACTCGATATAGTCCTCACTATTGAGCATGACCTCCTTGATGAATTGCTTTCCGCTTTCGTCGGAATCGGATTGCACCAGTTCGGCCGCCCGTTGCACATTGAGCAGCCCCCATCCGGTTTTATAGTCGGGACCGGTGGCTTCGGCCTCGTCCGCGGTGTGGGTCAGCACCACCTTCAAGGTGGAAGCAAGGAACGGCACTCCTGGATTTAATTGTTCCCGCAAACCAACAATCAAGCCCGCCGCCCCCGTCGCAGAGGGCGCCGAAAAACTGGTTCCCGTGGCATAAGATGGACTGCTGTTATTACCCGTGGAAACGGAGTAAAAGGAGGTGCCGCTAGGATTGGCAGGATTCCATACTGGACTGGTCAGGTCTACGCCTGCTGCAACTACATCGGGTTTGATGCGTCCATCATCGGTCGGGCCATATCCGCTGAACGGACCGAGAATTACGGAGGAGATTCCTGAATAACCCCCTGCAATTTTATTAACCGCCCCAACAGTGAGTACATTCTTGGCTAGGCCGTGATCGGAAATGGTGTCGTATCCCCCTTGGGAATAATAATCGGGTGGAAGATAGCCTTGGGAGGGGTCGATATAATAGGTGATGCCATTGTAAAAACTGATATAGCCCTCGCCGTAAGGAGGTTCATCGTTGCGATCGTTCCCCGCCGACCAGATAGGAAGGCTATGCGGATTGCCGTAAGCGACATTGTCCGTATCTGACGCGGCTTGGGTATACAATCCGAAATAGAAACTTTCGCTGGAGCTTGCGGCAATATCGCCCCACCAGCAATCATAGCTTCCGGCCTGAAGTGTGACGATTCCTCCCCCCCATTTATTATAGGTTCCGGTCTGATAAATCGAAATAGTTCCCCAGCCGGCTTGTTCTCCGTAGGAATGGTTGGATACTCGCATGCCGTTTGCGTAGGCGGCAGGCATTTCTGTAATATCGGTTTGCCAGTCATATGCCCAAACAGTGGCCTGATAGGCCATGCCCTGAGGCTCACCAGAAAAATTAACCCCGCTGGCTACCATCGTTCCGGCCACGGCGGTCGGATGTTCATTTGTGGGTAGCGGACTCGTTCCGTCCATATCGATGATGCGAGATTGGCCCCCAGAGGAAAATTCAGAATGAGCGGTTTGTACATCTCCGCCATCCCAGATTCCGATTAAGACGTTAGTTCCTGTTAAATTTAAACCCGAGCTTCCATTTGGCCAAAGTTCATCGACAGAAATTGTATCCGCCGCCCCTGCATTATAGGTCGTGTTATATCGGGGGATACCATCACGAATGCCAACGAGCCCGATTACGCTCCCATCTGAAAGTATCGCGGATTCATCAAATCTATGTTGCCTAATCCACTCGCGGGCTTCGATCATTTCCTGTTTATGTGCCCGAATACGTTGCGCCGATCTTGCCCAAAGCCTTTCTCGGCGGACGGTGTAGATATCGGCGGCCTTGCCCAGCATTCCATCCTGCTGTCGAATGCCAGGATTGATCCATTTCCGCATCCGCGCCTTTTTATCCTCAATGGTCTCTCTGGGTTCCACCGAAATCGCGGATGCCAAAGCTTGCTTGGACTGCTGCTCCCATTCCTTAAAGGAGAGGATTGGCATTTCGGGCATGCCCGCTTCCCGCTGAATTTTATTGAAGCTTTCCTGAGATGTTATTGCGGTGTTGTATTTTTCCAGCGACTCGGTCGTCTGAGCTTGTGCCGATAGGCAGAGGCTCGTACATGCGATGAACGCAAATACGCCCTTCGTCACGGTTCCGATCTTTCTTTTATGGGCCATTGTGGTTCTCTTTATAGTTTGGGTTGGCCTTTACATATACGTCTCCCAAAACAAAAAAAAAGGGGGCCGCTTCGACATGCCCCCAAACCAGGCACCTTCAAGAGCTTTCCCAGAAACACGAAGAAGCAGCCCCGGGTGTGGGGCGGTTCAACGAGTTGTTTCTGGTAATTCAAAAATTGAAGGTTTTGAGACGAAATAAACTGCGTTTACACGCAAAAATATTTAGATGGTTTTAATTAAAATTTCATATGGAAACAGTATAAGTGGAAAAAGCTCTCTGGCAATAAAAACGTGGGATGAGGGGCGAAAAGAAAAACGGATAGTTTTATTTGCACTCTAGCATTTGGGCCTAGGGCTCTTACTTTTCTTTTCAGAGGCCTTTTGCACAATAAAATAGAGCATGGGCACGAAGATGAGGCTGGCAATGGTGGCCACGAGCATGCCGCCGAAGACCGTCGTTCCGAGCACTTTGCGACTTTCTGCTCCCGCGCCAGAGGCGAGCAGGAGGGGCAGTACGCCGAGGATGAAGGAAAGGGCGGTCATCAGAACCGCACGGAAGCGCAGGCTGGCGGCGGACATCGCCGCATCGAAAATACTCTTGCCGTTTTCGTGTTCTACTTTGGCAAATTCGACGATCAAAATGGCGGTCTTCGTCGAGAGGCCAATCAAGAGGACGATGCCCACCTGCCCATAGATATCCATGCTCATTTTTCCAACCATCAGGGCGATGACGGCGCCGAGCAGGGCGGTGGGTACGGAGAGGCAGACTGAAATGGGAATGCTCCAGCTCTCATACTGTGCGGCGAGTACAAGATAGACCAGCAAGATGGCCAATACGTAGATTATATTCGACCCGCCTTGCGCTGCTTTTTCCTGATAGGAGAGTTCCGTCCATTCCAATCCCATGGAACCGGGCAGTTTAGTGTTTGCCATATCTTCGACGATTTCCATGGCCTGCCCCGAGCTGAAGCCTTCGCCGGGTTGTCCCATGATTTTGGCGGAGGGATACATGTTGTAGCGCACGACCGATTGCGGCCCGAGCGTTTCTTCTACTTTAAGCACAGAGCCGAGCGGCAGCATTTTACCGTCGCGGTTTCGGATTTCTATATTGAGGATTTGGTCGGCATCGGCGCGATATTCCGGAGCGGCCTGCGCTTTGACCTGAAAGACCCGGTTCATGTAGGTGAAGGCATTAATGTAAACCGAACCATAGTAATATTGAAGGGCATTAAAGACGGAGCTCATGGCGACATTTTTCGTGAGCACTTGGTCGCGGTCAATATCGATAAACAGCTGAGGCACATTCGCGCGGAAGGTGGTGTACATGCCTTGGAGTCCCGCTTGGGAGTTCCCGTCGTTCATGAATTCATTGGCGACCTGCTGGAGGGTGGACATGCCGACTCCGCCGCGATCTTGAAGTTGCATAACCAACCCGCCAGACATTCCAACGCCTGGAAGTGAGGGCATGGGGAAGGCGAAGGCGATTCCGTTTTTGAGCTGGGAAAGGCGCATGTTGAGGCTTTCGAGGATCGCCGATTGGTGCTCGTCCTCGCCGCGGTCGTCCCAATTTTTGAACACCATTACACTAAAGCCGGCATTGGGCATGGCGGCACCCTCGAGGATGGAATATCCAGAGATGGTCATATAGTCCTGCAACCCTGCGGTTTCGCCAATGATTTTATCGACTTGATCGAGGAAGGCTTGCGTGCGTTCGAGCGATGAGGCTTCGGGTAATTGCACGTTAATCATGCAGTAGCCTTCGTCTTCTTGGGGGACAAAGCCGCCGGGCAGATTGCCCATGCCGATAAAGGCGGCGGTGGCCAGCACGATGAAGAGCAGTAAGCCGAGCATGGACTTTCGCAACGCTCCGTTGACGACTTTTAGATAGCCGGGTTTGGTGGAATCCAACGAGCGGTTGAATAGTCCGAAGAGCCCTTTTCGTTCGCCCTGTTTGCTGGGGCGCAGGAGAATGCTACAGAGCGCGGGGCTAAGGGTTAGCGCATTGATACTACTAAAAATGGTGGCGATCGAGATGGTGACCGCGAACTGTTTAAAGAGTTGCCCGGTGATGCCACTCATAAAGGTCGTCGGAATAAACACCGAGAGCAAGACCAGCGTCGTGGCGATGACCGGTCCGGAGACTTCAATCATGGCTTTCTTCGCCGCCGCTTTGGGATTCATGCCTTCTTCATCGATTAGCCGCGTACAGTTCTCGACCACCACGATAGCATCGTCGACCACGATGCCGATTACGAGTACGAGCCCGAAGAGGGTGAACTGGTTGATCGAATATCCCATCGCGGACATCACCGCAAAGGTGCCGATGAGGGACACGGGGATGGTGACGGATGGAATGATGGTGGCGCGAAAGTTTTGCAGGAAGAGATAGACGGTCAGGACGACGAGGATGAGCGTGATAAAGAGAGTTTCAATCACTTCCTTGATGGACGCTTTAATGACATTGGTATTGTCATAGATCACTTGATATTCGAGTCCCGGAGGGAAGTTCGGCTCAAGGCGTTTGAGGGTTGCACGAACGCCATCGACCACTTCCAGTGCATTTTCGCCGGGGACTTGATAAACGGCGATGGTGGCGGACGGTTTTCCGTTTAGGGTGGAACCCAGAACATAGGTTTGCGCCCCCAACTCAATGGTCGCTACATCGCGAATACGCAGGAGGCGTCCATCCTCGCCCGTACGAATGACGATCATGCCAAACTCTTCCGCTTCAAGCAGGCGTCCTCTCACATTCATCGTCAATTGATAGGCTTGTCCTGTAGGCACAGGCGGTTCGCCAATCTGCCCCGCGGCCACTTGTAAGTTTTGCTCGCGTACGGCATTTACAAGATCTTCAGGAATCAGTCCGCGCGCGGTCATCTTGGCGGGATCGAGCCAGATGCGCATGGAATAGTCGCCCGCGCCAAAGGCTTGAACTTCACCCACCCCCGGCGAACGAGCGACTTCATCTTTCACGCGCAACGCTACATAGTTGGCGAGGAAGATATCGTCGTATTTTCCTTCTGGGCTATAGAAGCCCACGTAAAGGTTGGCATCGGTCGACTTTTTTTTCGTGGTGATGCCCATGCGCTGCACTTCTTGCGGCAACTGCGGGATGGCAATGGCTACGCGGGTTTGCGTGAGCACGTTGGCCATATCGAGGTCGGTGCCGGTTTCGAAGGTGACGGTTAACTGCATGGTCCCGTCGTTGGCGCTGACGGAGTTCATGTAGATCATGCCTTCCACGCCGTTGACTTCCTTTTCAATCACGGCGGCAACGGTGTCGGCGACCGTGTTGGCATCGGCGCCAGGGTATACGGCACTGACGGTGATCGACGGTGGGGCGATGTCGGGATAGCGTTCGACCGGCAGACTGGTCAAGGCCAGTCCACCGAGCAACATAATGACAATGGCGATTACGCCAGCGAAGATGGGGCGATCAATAAAAAAGTGGCTGAACATGATGGGACTCCAGTCTACTTGGTGGCAGGTTTTTTCGGTTCAGCAACGCGTACGGTGATGCCGGGGCGGGCGCGCTGTAGCCCTTCCACAATCACACGTTCTTCTGCGGTGAGTCCTTCCACGACAATCCGCTGAGTGCCAACGAGTGCTCCGCGCTTAATATACCGGCTTTCCACTTTGTTTTCTGCTGTCACCACGAGGACATAAGGACCGCTCATATCGCGTTGGATGGCCAAGTCGGGCACAAGGATCGCATTTTCAATCAGCTCTGGAATGAGAATTTTTCCGTACAGCCCGGGAACAAGTTTATTGTCGGCATTGTTAAAGACGGCGCGGGCGCGCAACGTTCCGGTCTCGGGATCGATTTCTGGGGCGATGTAGTTGAGTAAGCCTTCTTCGTCGTGAAAGGAACCATCGGCCAATTCCAGTTTGAGCGGCGGAATTTCTCTTTCGCGGTTGGCTTCTTTGATCCCTTTCTGGAGGAAGGGAAGCAGTGAACGCTCATCGACATTAAAGAAAACATCGATCGGAGCTTCCACAACCAAGGTGGTTAATAACGTGGACTGTCCGTCGCCAACGAGGTTGCCGACACTCAGGGTACGCCGTGCGATCCGGCCCGATAACGGAGCTTTAATTTGGGTGTAAGAGAGATCTAGCTTTGCATCTTCCAATACCGCCAGGGCTTCCATGACTGAAGCTTTGGCCGATTCCATTTCTGCTTCGGCACTCAATACATCGAGTTCGGAGACCGCGTTACTTTCGTAGGCCTTCTTATTCCGTTGGAGGGTCGCATCCGCCAGCTTTTGAGTCGCCTTCGCTTGTTGCACGCGTGCTTGTGAAGAATTGACGGCCGCTTGGTATTGCTCCGGTTCGATGGTAAAAAGCAAATCGCCTTTTTCCACGCGTTGACCATCTTTAAAGTCGATGGTTTTAAGGAATCCTTTTATTCGCGCGCGGATTTCAACACTGTCATGGGCCACCAACCGTCCGGGGAATTTGGTAAAGACCGTGATATCTTTTTGTTCAGGCTGTTGTACCGTCACCTCAGGAGCGGGCGGGGCTTTGAATTCATTCTTTGGGGAGCAACCGAGGGATAGGGTAAGAGCGCAAGTCAGGCCGATCAGTAATATATTTTTCATCGTTAAAATTCTCCATATCTATAGATAAATAAAATATTAGTTACTTCACTGGTGGGTTGTCGAGGCGCAAGGCGTCCTAATTCTTAAAGCGGACCCTTTCGTGACTTAAGCAAAAAATAGGGCGCTAATTTTTTTAATTAGCGCCCTATAAAATACGTATAAAAGTGGCGGAGAGAGAGGGATTCGAACCCCCGGAAGCTTGCGCCTCTCCGGTTTTCAAGACCGGTACCTTAAACCACTCAGACATCTCTCCTACAATTGTTCCTTGAGCCATCGGCGACCCCAACCTGACTTTAAATACCGCTCTCTCTTTTCTGCGGTATTCCTGTCCGGATGCTCCTCCAGAAAAACTCTCCTCCATGGCTTATACGCCTTGGTGGATTTAACCCGTCCCATATTATGCGATATCAATCGCTTGTCCGGCTGGGCACTACTTCCAATGTAAAGACGCTCATGTTCAAGGTTTTTAAGTACATATACATAATACATTTACTCAACCTTCCCGTTTTTCGCGTGACCAGCCTTTGGCTGGAACGCGACCACGTTTTCCGCTTTGCGGATGCACGTGGCAAGACCGGTACCTTAAACCACTCAGACATCTCTCCGTTGATTTGAAGAAGCAGGAAGCTATAAAACTCAGCGGATGCCGTCCAGCCTTTTTAAAACCCTATATTACAAAATCAAGGGCGGGTGGGTTTTCTGCGGCGATCATGTTGGCAAGATCGGCGACGGTGATCCTTTCGGTTTCGCTCCGTAAGGATTCGGTGAGGCGTTCCCAGATGTGGGATGCAGAGCTTTTGTCGCGCTCGGAGACGAGTTCGAGGCGGCCCTCGAAGAGTTCGATAATTTCAAGCAATGTGATGCTGGCGGCAGGGCGATTTAGCAGATAGCCGCCGTTGCGCCCGCGCACGGTGCGTACGAGGCCGGCGTTGCGCATGGGAATCAGGATCTGCTCGATGTAGGCGATAGAGATCCCTTGCTTGCTGGCCACCGCTTTACCGCAAACGGGGGTTTGGTCCCCGCCGTCGGCGGCAATCTGCGCGAGGATGCGCAAACCGTAGCGTGGTTTGGTCGATAGTTTCATTAGATGTTGTATTCGGGGAGGCCGGTGTGGCGGTCGAGCTCGGCCTCGATGGTTTTGATGAGCTCCTCGGTTTCGCCGTCAGCATCGAGTTGCAGGTCGATATGTTTTGCATCTACGGTACTTTCGCCGATCGCGATGACGAGCAGTTCGTTGGGGGCGTGGAGTGCCTTGAGGCGGGTCAGATCGTAGTCGTCGGCGCGCTCGAGCGAGTTGATGAAGATGAGCCCGGCATCGGTGAGGATGCGGCCTAACTCGCCAATACGGCGGATGTGTTCTTCGCGATCCCAGAAGCTGTCGCCGATATCGGCTTCGAGCCCTTCGGTGAGATTGGAGAGGCCAAGGTAGTAGGACTGTAGGTGCTTGTTAAAGAGCTTATATTCCAGATCTTTAGCGAGTTGCGGGGCGTGTTCCGCATCGCCGATGAATAAGACCCATTTGCCTTTATGTCGGTTGCGTTGGGCACGGTTTCCGGGGCTTACGCGCCCGGGTTCCCACTGAAATTCGGGGAGGTTGGTTTCTGCGTCGGGTTGGTCGATGCTGAGGTGCCGTTTGATCATCCCGGCCCCAGCGGTGACGGTGGTGATGGGGTCGATGAGAATAAAGCTACCGGTTTCACGGTTCTCCGTATAGGAATCGAAGAACAGTGGCAGGGGGGTGGTCAGTGTTATACATCCAATTTCGTTGAGTTGAAGTTCCTCAGCGGGATGTCTTTGTAGGGTGTTGATATCGACCTGATATTTCAGCTCGGTAATCTTGGCCTTGGTGCTGCGGCTGGTGTGTCGAATAACGTAGGTTTGCCCTTCCTTGATCGGCTTTTCGGTCATCCAGACGATGGAGGCTTCGAGGTGGGTGGAGATGTGCGGCATATTTTCAGCATGCACGATCATTTCGCCGCTGGAGATGTCGATCTCGTCGTTGAGTTCGAGCATGATCGACTGGGGGGCAAAGGCTTCGTCGAGATCACCGTCGGCAGTGACGATGCGTTTGATGGTCGATTCCTTAAGCGACGGAAGCGCTTTGATTCGGTCGCCGGGACGGACGGTTCCGGAGGCCACGGTTCCGGCAAAGCCGCGGAAGTTGAGGTCCGGGCGACTGACGAGTTGGACGGGGAAACGGAAGTCGTCGAGGTTAATACCGCCCGCCACGTCCACTTCTTCAAGAATGGGTAGCAGCGGTCCGCCGGTGTACCAATCCATATTGGAAGAAGGCTCGACGACGTTATCGCCCTTCAGCGCGGAAATTGGAATGAAGGTGACTTCCGGCATATCGAGCTCGGCACTGAAGGCCTCGAAGTCGGCCTTGATGGAGTTGAAGACCTTTTGGTCGTAGTCTTTGAGATCCATTTTGTTAATGACCACCACGATGTGCTTGAGGCCGAGCAGCGAGACGAGAAACGTGTGGCGCTTGGTTTGGGTGATCACGCCGAGGCGCGCATCGATGAGGATCAGCGCGAGGTCGGCGGTAGAGGCTCCGGTGGCCATGTTGCGGGTGTATTGCTCGTGGCCGGGGGTGTCGGCAATAATGAACTTGCGTTTGGGTGTAGCGAAGTAGCGGTAGGCGACATCGATGGTGATGCCTTGTTCGCGTTCAGCCTTCAGACCGTCGAGGAGTAGGGCATAGTCGATTTCGCCTTTGCCGGCGTTTCCGACCTTTTCGCTATCTGCGTGCAGGGTGCTGAGCTGGTCGTCGAAGATGAGCTTGCTGTCGTAGAGTAAGCGGCCAATCAGGGTCGATTTTACGTCATCCACCGAGCCGCAGGTGAGTAGGCGTAGGAGGCTTTTATTTTCGTGTTGGTCTAAAAATTGATCAATATCCATGGGAAGTTCCTCTGTAGATCTAAAGTCGAAGGCGAGTGCGGTTGGGGCTAAAAATAACCTTCCCGTTTTTTCTGTTCCATCGAGGCATCGCTGTCGCGGTCGATGGCGCGGGTGGACCGTTCGCTGAGGCGGGTGGTCATCATTTCTTCCACAATTTTTTCGACGGTGTTGGCCTCGGAGGCAATGGCGCCCGTCAAAGGATAGCAACCGAGGGTACGGAAGCGGATCATCTCTTCGCGGGGAGTTTGTCCGTCGAGCGGCAGGCGCTCATCGTCGACCATGATGGTCATGCCATTATGCTCAATGACCGGCCGTTTTTTGGCGAAGTAGAGCGGGACGATTGGAATGCTTTCGAGGCGGATGTATTGCCAAACATCGAGTTCTGTCCAGTTGGAGAGCGGGAATACGCGAACGCTTTCGCCGGGATTGACGCGGGCGTTGTAGTTGGCCCAGAGCTCGGGGCGTTGGTTTTTTGGGTCCCATTGGTGGTGTTGATCGCGGAAGGAAAAGATCCGTTCTTTGGCGCGCGATTTTTCCTCGTCGCGGCGGGCTCCGCCGAAGGCGCAGTCGAACTTGTAGTGATCGAGTGCGGCGAGCAACGCCTGTGTTTTCATGAGGTCCGTGTATTTACGGCTCCCCAGGTCAAACGGGTTTGCCCCAGCGGCACGGCCTTCTTCATTGAAGCCAACGAGTAGATCGAGCCCCTCGTCTTTGCAGAATTGATCGCGGAACTGAATCATCTCCTTAAACTTAAAGGTGGAGTTGATGTGCAGGAGTGGGAAGGGCACTTTGCCGGGATAAAAGGCCTTTTGTGCCAAACGAACCATCACGCCAGAGTCCTTGCCGATCGAATAAAGCATGACGGGTCTTTCAAATTGGCTATAGGCATCGCGTATGATGCGTATGCCTTCCGCTTCCAATTGTTTGAGCTGGCTCAGTTGATATTTCATGATGAGATTTCCTTTTTTGCAATAGTTCCATCGGGATTAAAGTGTAGTCCGCACTCTTTTTGTTCGGGGTCTTCCCACCACCAGCGCCCGGCGCGGATATCCTCGCCGGGTTTGATGGCGCGGGTGCAACAAGCGCAACCGATGCTGACAAAGCCTTGGTCGTGCAACGGGTTGTAGGGCACGTTGTTTTCTTTAAGGTAGGTCACGACGTCGTTCAGCGCCCAATCGATGAGGGGGTTAAATTTGGGAATGCCGTTGCCGGAATCCCATTCAATGGCGTGCATTTCGGTGCGGGTGGGGGACTGGTCGCGCCGAAGTCCACAGATCCAGCCGTCGGATGTTCCGAGGAATCGCTTGAGCGGGTGCATCTTGCGTACGCCGCAGCATCGTTTACGGGCTTCGATGCTTTTGCGGAAGAGGTTGATGCCCTCCTCGGCGACCATTTCCTCAACTTCAGTGGCATCGGGAAAGGCGATTTGTATTTTTAAGCCGGTTTTCTTCTCGGTGTCGGCGATGAGATTGTAGGTTTCGGGGAAGAGCCGTCCGGTATCGAGCGTGAAAACCGGGATGGGGTGGTTTCCTTTTGCAATCAGGTCGGCGATCACTTGATCTTCTTGCCCAAGAGAGGTGGCGAAGACGGGAGAATGCAGAGATGCCGCCGCAAAGCCCATAATTTCCGCCGCTGTGGCGCCTTTTAATTCGGCTTGGACCTCGCCTATAGTATCGGATGTTATTTTGCCCATTTCCACTCCGTTTGGTTTGAATAAGCGGATAACTTATAAACATGATCGGAATAGTAAAGTATAAAAGTGATAAATAGTATTCTGTTGATAGGTGGATAGGGATAATCGAGGTTTACACGAGGTTGTAGAGTACGCTTTTTTTAAAGAAAAGGTTGCGCTCAATCGGTATGTTCAGTAATTAATGAACATTATGAATGGAGAATTTCTAGCGTCCACAGGACTGAGCGAACTGGATCGGGAGGTCATTGAGTTGTTCATCCGAATGGCCGATGTGCTGAATCTCCCACGTTCGGTGGGAGAAATTTATGGGCTACTCTTCATCGCCTCCGATCCGCTCTGTCTTGATGACTGCCGTATCCGTCTAAAGATTAGTAAGGGTTCGACCAGCCAGGGGCTTAAAATCCTGCGCTCGTTCGGGGCCATCCGTACGGTTTATATGGCCGGCGATCGCAAGGACTATTATTTAGCAGAAACCTCGCTACGCAAGATAGCCTCGGGCTTTACAAACGAGCAGATCCGTCCTCATGTGGATAGCGGTAAGGAGCGGATCGAGCGCATCCGAGAGCTACTTGACGAGCAGGACGATGACGCTCGAGCAACGCTTGAGGAAAAAATTGATCTGCTGGAAAATTGGCAAAAACGAGCGAGTAAGACGCTACCGCTCATGCTGAAATTGATTGGTGGCTAACGGTATATGGAATTGACTTCACAATTTGAAACGGGCGAGCGCTGGTACTGCGTGCGATCAAAGCCCAAGAAGGAACGGATGGCTTCCGGCTGTTTGGCCTCGCTCCACGGGTTGGAGGTGTTCTGCCCGCAGATCCGCTTTCAGCGCAAGACGGTGCGCGGGCGCGTCTGGTTTCAGGAGGCTATGTTTCCCGGGTATCTGTTTGCCCGGTTCGATCTGTTCGAAATGAAGCGCGCGGGGTCCTACGCCCCCGGTGCGCTTAATATTCCGACGTTTGATGAAAAGTTTGTTTCTGTACCGGATGCGGTGATTGAATTGCTTCAAGCAGATCTCGATGCCGAGAGCGTGGCCGAGGCCGTTTCGCCACTGGAGATCGGTGAGGAAACCACCGTTGTAAAAGGCTCGATGCAGGGCCTGAAAGTGAAAGTAATTAAGTTGATGCCCGCGCAGGAGCGGGTTGGGGTCTTGATGGAAATGATGGGAACTCTGGTGGAAGCCGAGTTTTCAATTGAGGCGCTAGAGCATCGGATGAAGCACCCTATGGCGGCGGACAACTAATTCCGTAACGCCAAATATTCCATGTTTGGATATTTGAACTATTTTAGTGGGAAAAAGGAAGGTTTCAGCCTAAAGAAGCTGATTGACCAAGGGCGGCAGCGTATTTTAAGGAGTTAGTTATGTGTGGAATTATTGGATATTTTGGAAAACGGAAGGCTTCGGAAATTTTGGTGGATGGCCTGCGGCGGATGGAATACCGCGGCTATGATTCGGCCGGGGTAGCTTGCTTGCATGATGGTGTACTGGGTGTGGTGAAAAATCCAGGTAAGATCAAAGGGCTTCGCGAGAAGGTCGATGCGTCGGAGTTGGCCCCCATTCGGGAGGCGATGCTGGGCATGGGGCATACCCGCTGGGCAACGCACGGCGAACCGAATGAAATGAACGCCCATCCACACCTCGATGCCTCGGGCCATTTTGTGATGGTGCACAACGGAATTATTGAAAATTATAAGGAAATTAAGGCTGGGCTGGCTCAGCATGGCATCACGTGCGTTTCCGACACCGATTCTGAAGCCCTCGTCCAATTGATCGCCTATTGCTACCAAGGCAATTTAGAAAAAGCAGTGACCGAGGCGCTTAAAAAAGTAAAAGGTACCTATGGCATTCTAGTGATGACGGACCACGAGCCGGAAAAACTGGTGGCCGCACGCTGTGGAAGTCCAATTGTGATTGGTTTGGGAAAGGATGAGACGTTGATCGCCAGCGATGCTTCAGCCATCATTCCGCATACGCGCGATGCGATGTATCTGGAAGACTACGACATGGCCGTCATTACGGCCGATGGGGTGCAAATGTTTGATCTGCAACACGCTCCGATTAGTCGCGAAGTGACTGAAATGGACTGGGATGCTGGGGCTGCTGAGAAGGGGGACTATGCCCACTTTATGCTCAAGGAAATGTTCGCGCAACCTGCCGCCATCCGCAATGCTATCCGTGGGCGTCTTGATTTGACGATGGGTACCGCTCTTTTATCAGGGCTCGACCTTTCGCCGCGCGATGCCGCACAAATCAACCGCGTACTGGTGATCGGATGCGGAACCTCGATGAATGCCGGTATGGTGGGCGAATATGCCATTGAGGAGATGGCGGGCATCCCCGCCGAGGTCGAGCAGGCTGCCGAATTCCGTTATCGAAATCCAATTGTCTCGCCGCAGGATCTGGTGATTGCCATCAGCCAGTCGGGGGAAACGGCCGATACGTTGGCCGCGGTACGTGAGGCCAAACACAAGGGCGCGATCGTGGCGGGGCTATGTAATGTGGTGGGTTCAACGATCGCCCGCGAGACAGGGCGTGGGGTCTACCTGCACGCCGGGCCTGAAATTGGAGTGGCCTCAACGAAGGCTTTCACGTGCCAAGTGGCGGTCATGTTGATGATGGCGCTGAAACTCGCGCGCGGCCGGCGTATGCCACGCCATGAAGGGGAGGAGCTTTGTCGTGGGATCGAGCGCTTGCCGGAACTCGTTGAAAAAGTGCTGGCGCAGAGCGATGCGATTAAGATCGTGGCGGAAAAATATGCCGATAAGGAAAATGCATTTTTCATTGGTCGTGGCTACCTCTTTCCGGTGGCGATGGAGGGGGCGCTTAAGTTGAAGGAAATTAGTTATATCCACGCCGAAGGCTATCACGCCGCCGAGCTTAAGCATGGTCCTATCGCCTTATTGCAGGAAAATACGCCGATTATCGCCTTGTTGAATAACATTCCGGGCAAGGAAAAAACCATTGGAAATGCCGAAGAGTGTAAGGCGCGTAAAGCGCCCGTCATCGCCGTCGTGAGTGAGGGCGATGAAGCCACTGCTGAAGGGTTTGATGACAGAATCGTTGTGCCTGATTGCCCGCCGTGCATCGCCGCTGTTCCGACCGCCGTCGCTCTCCAGCTGCTAGCCTACCATATTGCCGCCGCCCGCAGTTGCGAGATCGACCAACCGCGCAATCTTGCAAAATCAGTAACGGTGGAGTAGTTTTTAGTACTTATCCTTATTTATTCTTTGTGAATAAGGCGCAGGGTATGAAAATTGAGTGGTTTGAGGATGTTGACGGATGGAAGAAGGGGCGTGAACTGACTCGACGGGGGTATGCATTAAGACGTAGACCCGATTTTCCAAAAGAGTATGGATTGAAAAAATAAAAGCGCACATAGGGACTAGCCAAACAAGCACGTAGAACAAAGCACCAAGAACGAAGGACTAAAACGATGAAAAAAGCATTAATCACTGGGATTACCGGGCAGGATGGATCATATTTGACCGAACTGCTGATGGAAAAAGGATACGAGGTTCACGGCATCATCCGTCGCGCGAGCTCGTTTAATACGCATCGGATTGATCATCTTTATCAGGACCAGTTGGAAGGAAATCCGCAGATGATTTTGCACTATGGCGATATGACGGATTCAAGTAATCTAAATCGCTTAATTGAAAAAATTGAGCCGAGCGAGATTTATAATCTAGCGGCTCAATCGCATGTGCAGGTTTCATTTGAAGTTCCAGAATATACCGCCGAAGCGGATGGGATTGGGGTATTACGTATTCTGGATGCCATTCGCGAAACCGGAGTGGATGCTCGTTTTTATCAAGCCTCAACGTCTGAGCTCTATGGACAGGTCATGGAGGTTCCTCAGACGGAAACTACACCGTTCTACCCGCGCTCGCCTTATGCTGTGGCTAAACTGTATGGCTTCTGGATCGTGAAGAACTATCGCGAGTCGTATGGCCTGCACGCCAGTAATGGCATCCTCTTTAACCACGAATCGCCCCGCCGTGGAGAAACGTTTGTGACCCGCAAGATCACCATGGCCGTTGCTCGTATTTCGCGCGGCCTGCAGGAATGTCTCTACATGGGGAATATCGATGCTCTGCGCGACTGGGGCTATGCACCTGATTATGTAGAAATGATGTGGATGATGCTACAGCAAGACACGCCCGACGATTATGTAGTGGCCACCAACGAAATGCACACCGTCCGTGAGTTTATTGAAAAATCGTTCGCCTGCGTCGATATCGAAATCAAGTGGGAGGGTGAGGGGGTTGCCGAGGTCGGAAAAAATAAGGCAACTGGGGGGGGCGTGATCCGGATGGATGAGCGTTACTACCGTCCGTGTGAAGTGGAACAACTCCTCGGCGATCCGGCCAAGGCTAAGCGCCAACTGGGCTGGGAACCGCAGGTTAAATTTGAAGAGCTCGTCCAAATTATGACGAAGGGTGATTTGCGGTTATTGGATAACCCGGCGTATGAAATTGGATTTTAGACGGAAATAACCATGAAGAAAAATTCAAAAATATACATTGCTGGGCACCGAGGCTTGGTTGGATCGGGCATCTGGCGAGCGCTGGAAAGGCATGGGTATACAAACCTGATGGGCCGACCTTCGCAGGAACTTGATTTGATTAATCAGCAAGCCGTCGATGATTTTTTTGCGGCCGAGAAACCGGAATATGTAGTGCTCGTCGCCGCGAAGGTGGGTGGAATTATGGCGAATAGCACCTACCGCGCTCAGTTCCTCTATGAAAACCTGATGATTGAGGCCAACGTGATCCATTCGGCGTATAAGCATGGTGTGAAAAAGCTCTTGTTCTTAGGCTCAAGTTGCATCTATCCAAAACTCGCGCCGCAGCCGATGAAAGAAGAGCACCTTCTAACCGGGCCGCTTGAATCGACGAATGAACCTTACGCCATCGCTAAGATTGCCGGAATCCGACTGTGTGATGCCTATAATCGCCAGTATGGCACCGATTTTATTTCCGCCCTGCCGACGAATATGTATGGCCCAGGCGATAACTACCACCCCGAAAATTCGCACGTTTTACCGGCTTTCATTCGCCGTTTCCATGAAGCCAAGGAGCAGGGGCTGGATCAGGTGATCTGCTGGGGAAGTGGCTCGCCTTTGCGCGAATTTCTTTATAGCGACGACCTCGCCGAGGCTTGCGTCTTTCTCCTCGAAAATACCCAATACGCAGATATGGCCTTCGAGGACGAATCCGGCACCATCCAATCGCACATCAATGTCGGTTCTGGAAGGGAGGTTTCCATCAAGCAGTTGGCTGAGACCGTGAAGGGGGTTGTGGGTTTCGAAGGCAAAATCGAGTGGGACGATTCCAAACCGGACGGAACTCCAAGGAAGCTCATGGATTCCTCCCGGCTTCGAAAGTTAGGATGGTCCCCGCAGGTTGATCTTCGCGAGGGTATTTCTAGAGCACATGAAGACTTTAAGAAAAACATACTCTAGGTAATAAATTCTATTAAATAAACAATAAGAAAAGAGTTTTAATATAATCCTTTGTTGGGGTAATCTGCTGAATATTATTTCGTAGCTTATTAAACCCAAGGGAGGGATTGAATGAAGACGTGGATAGATTCGATTTGGATGGCTTTCGTAATATGTTGTGCAGCCTCGGCTCAAATGATTTTTTTAGAGGGGCAAGGTTCAGGGATCCTAACGACGGGTGATCTTCTGGATGGAGCAGATCATACAGGAATCACGACTAATGTGGTGGAGGTACCGGGGTTGGAGATCACGGCTCGCTCTGGAGTAACCAACCAAAATGTCAACGTCACGACGGGGAGCATGGGGGTCACGATTTTTAGCTCGGGTGACGACACTGATGCGCTGGACGCGGGCGAAAAGCTGATTCTCTCTTTTAATCGCGATGTACGGATCAATCGATTGGATTTTAACCAATTTACTGCGAATGAATCGATTACGATTTCGATGAATGGCCAGTTTGATGAAATACATGATTTAGAACTGACGCATCGAATCAGCGACTATCTAGATACCAATTTGGTGGTTTTAGCCTATGTTGAAATTGAGTTTTTTACCACGGGATTGAGCACAGTAGGCTTGGATGGAATCGATATTACGATTTTAGAATCTACCCAATCTCTCGATCTTTCATGGTTAAATTCAAATGGAACAGCGTATGTGGCAGCCGTATTTAACGAAATCCCATCCACCAACTATGTTTTGCAGCATAAGACAGACCTCGCCGATACCAACGGGTGGGACACGATATCGACTCCCTTTATAACGAATACAACATGGGAGATTGAAACAACCAATCACACCGGCTTCTATCGCGCCGTTGCCCAATAGGTACAATCCAATCAACGGAACCTTCGCTGTCGTTCCCGAGACTCTCGCTCTGGAATGGTTTAGATTTATCGACTTGGGGTTTTGATGATGCGATGACTAAGTAGAATACAGATTATTTTGGTATGAGGTAAATGATCTTATTTTATGTGATTTACTGGTTTTAAAATATTTAATTATATAACTTGAAAAGATACATTCTCTAAAATAAGGTTGCTATGTAAATTAGATAGATTGGCTAATAAGAGTGGTCTTGGTGGGTAGTTGATCCAACTGTTCCTGTTTTATCTGATCGTTAATTTTTAATTTACAATAAAAGTAAACGAGCAAATTAAACTAAAAAAGAGGAGATGTAATGGCTGAATCTGAAGAACAATCGATCGAAGTAGAGCTTTCCCTAGAACTATTTGAGGAGCTCGTTTCTCGTGCTAGCACCATGGGCTTAACCGCTAGTGAGTACGCCGCCTGTGTTTTAGGGAAACAGATGGCCGAGAAAGAATAGCCCGTACTCATAACGTTCTTTTCTTTATGTAGATTTTTTTTTTCATATCGAGAGAATGAAACAAGCGAAAAAGGGGCATCACTTCCCTTCCTTACTTCTGTGTTGACCCATTTTATATGGAATAAGCGAAGGGAGTGGGTGTCTTAAATCCGATTTCGTTGCTCTTTCTAGAGAGTGATTATATGGAAAGAGTGAAGGAAATAAAGAACAGAGGCTTTGCTTCTCTTTTCTACGACCCCTGCCAACGAGTACTACCTATACGATAGGTAGAGTGCACTATCCTTCGTTTAATTCGATGAAGAGAGGATAGGAGATGAAGTGGTTGGCCGAATAAATTCAAGTTGAAATTTTAAAGCTGAATTCGGTTGAGCAAGGAGGGAAATATCCGCCGAAGCACCGACGTTGATGAATGATGCCGATTGTGGGTATTGTCACATCATCCGTCTCTCCGTACATTTCTGCTCGTTCTTCAGCACGTGCGAGCGTATCCTATGATGAAAAATTCGTTTAAATGCCTGTTGATATCGCGTGCGAAGCTAGGCGAGCAGTATAATTCGAAAGGTTTCTATAAAAAAGGGCTACTTTGGTGAAGCTGAGCGATTCACCGAAATTCGTGATTTGCATAAAGCATCTGCAGGGTGAAAAATTAATAATTGAAATGAATCAGCTCACTCCAGCACACGGATTCAAGTATTATCATCGACAATCTGCAAGACCGCACACGTGGAATTGTAGAGTAATCCATGCTTTCCCATTATTGGAATGCAAGGTAGCATTAAGAGATGGAAAATATATTAATTACAGGCTCAAAGGGGCAACTCGGAACCGACTGCCTCGCGGTTTTTAAAGATACTTCTGGATTAATCGGGGTTGACCTGCCGGAGGTCGATCTATCTGATCGTGATCAGTGTTTGGATATTTTAGACCAAATTCGGCCTAAATTAATTGTTAACTGCGCGGCATATACTGCTGTTGATGCCTGCGAAACAGATGACAGTTGTTGGAAGGCGAATGCAGCGCTTCCAGGTTATCTGGCAGAATGGACTGAGGCCAATCAATCATTTTTGGTTCATGTTTCAACCGACTACGTTTTTTCAGGTGATAAACCGCTGTATAAGCCAACCGTGGGAAATGATATACTCAATCCGATTTCTGAGTATGGAAAATCGAAGTTAGCCGGCGAACAGGCGATTGCCGAGCGCACACAGCGCTTCGCAATTTTGCGCACAGCATGGCTGTATGGTGCAAATGGAAATAATTTTCTTAAAACCATGCTCCGTTTGACGCTTCAGAATCCAGAAAAAGAATTCAAAGTGGTGAACGACCAATATGGATCACCAACACACTCGCACACGCTCGCTCGGCAACTCAAAGCGCTGGTTGAGCATAGGGCCACCGGAATTTTTCACGCAACATCAGAGGGCTACTGCACGTGGTATGAATTGGCCTGTACTTTTTTAGAGAAGCTGGGTATTGAACATCATTTTGTACCGTGTAGTACGAGCGAATTTCCAACACCGACGAAGCGTCCTGAAAATTCGATTCTTGAAAATGCACGATTAAAAGACATGGGAATTAATCTGTTTAGTACTTGGGAAGACGAGCTCTCTGCGTATGTTGAGCGACATGGAAAAAAACTGATCGAGGAGATAAGAGCACTATGAAAAAGGTAATAGTAACCGGTGGAGCGGGTTTTATTGGTTCAGCGGTTTGCCGCCATCTTGTTAAAGATAAAGAATGTGAAGTGCTGAACTTGGATAAGTTAACCTATGCGGGGGTTCCAGAATCATTAAAGGAAATCGAAGATAGCCCCTTATATCGGTTTGAGCAGGTGGATATCTGCGATAAAGAAGCGGTGGCTTTGTTATTTAGCGAGTATCAACCCGATGCGGTGATGCATCTTGCGGCGGAATCCCATGTCGATCGCTCAATCGATGGTCCTTCTGCATTCATCGAAACAAACATTGTCGGCACTTACACCATGCTCGAGTGTGCCCGAGAATATTGGAGTGGATTACCGAAAACCGAGGAAGAAAAGGAGCGGTCCTCTGATCTCCGTCCTCTGTCCTCCGAATTCCGCTTCCATCATATCTCTACAGATGAAGTATATGGGTCACTGGGTGATGAGGGCTTATTTGAAGAAACGACCTCATATGATCCGCGTTCTCCCTATTCGGCTAGCAAAGCTTCTAGTGATCACTTGGTCATGGCCTGGTTTCATACCTATGGGCTTCCGGTGGTGGTTACCAATTGTTCCAACAATTATGGGCCGTACCATTTTCCAGAAAAACTGATCCCCTTGATTATTCTGAACGCTTTGGATGGGAAACCGCTTCCGATCTATGGGAAAGGCGACAATATTCGCGATTGGCTCTATGTTGAAGATCACGCACGCGCCTTGGTAACCGTGGTTGAAAAAGGTCGGCTGGGCGAAACGTATAATGTAGGGGGACGGAACGAGCGCACGAATTTGGAAGTTGTCCAAACGATCTGTGATATTTTGGATACGTTAAAACCGTTAAACGAAAAGATCGATCTCCCTCAAGCCTCAAACCTCAAGCCTATGATCACAGGTGATGAAATCATCTCTTACCGTGATTTAATTACCTTTGTTAAAGACCGGCCGGGGCACGATGCCCGATACGCTATTGATGCGACCAAACTTGAGACCGAACTGGGTTGGCAGGCTTTAGAAAATTTTGATACGGGCATTCGCCGGACCATTCAGTGGTATCTGGATAATGACTGGTGGTGGCGCCCAATCCGTGAAGGCCGGTATTCTGGTGAGCGGTTAGGCAGGGCCTAATTAATCGGTATTGGGATTAAAATATTCCTATCATAAACAACTTATTGTAATAAAACATGGTGTATCAAATATAGCTGAATCCGTGAAAAAAATGTAGAAACACACGTCGTGTGTGTTGCACGGGTTAATTAAATTCCTACGCCTTAAAACAGATCGTAAACTGGAGATTTTTATATGAAAGGAATTATTCTAGCAGGGGGATCTGGAACACGATTGCACCCATTGACAACCGTAATCAGTAAACAGATGCTTCCGGTTTATGATAAACCGATGATCTATTACCCACTATCCACGCTCATGTTAGCAAAAATAAAGGATGTTTTGATTATCAGCACGCCGCATGACCTGCCGCTGTTTAAACAATTACTGGGAGATGGATCAAGCATCGGAATGAAGTTCAGCTATGCAGAACAACCCAGTCCAGATGGACTTGCTCAGGCCTTTATCATCGGCAAAGAATTTATTGGCGATGATTCGGTCGCACTCGTCCTCGGCGATAATATTTTCTATGGATACGGCTTTCAGAAGATGCTGGCCGATGCATCCAATTCAAAATTTAGTGCGACCATCTTTGCCTATCAGGTCAAGGATCCTGAGCGGTATGGAATTGTGGAGTTTGGAGCAGACGGGAAAGCATTATCGTTAGAGGAAAAACCGGAAAATCCAAAGTCGAGCTTTGCTATTCCTGGACTTTATTTCTACGACAACCGCGTCATTAGCATTGCTGAAAATATGAAACCCTCGGCGCGGGGCGAACTAGAAATCACCGATGTCAACAAACAGTATTTGGAGTGGGGCGATCTCAATGTCCAAAACCTGGGTCGGGGATTTGCTTGGTTGGATACGGGAACCCACGACGCTATGCACGAAGCATCTAGTTTTATCGAAACGATCGAAAAACGACAGGGTTTAAAAGTTTCATGTATCGAAGAGATTGCTTATCGGTTGGGGTATATAGATCGAGAACAGTTACTGAAACTGGGCAAGGCGCTCGAAAAGAACGAATATGGGCAATATCTGCTCCGGTTAGCGGGAGAAGAGAGATAGTCCTAGTGCCGAGTGCTTAGTCCTTGGTGCAGGTATCTAGTGCTTCGTGTTTTGGATGAGTGTCTAGTGCTTTGTGATCGGGTTTTTTTACTAAGCACCACGCACTCAGCACGAGGACAGAGATAACATCATGAAAATTGAGCAGTTTGAGGATATTGACGGTTGGAAGAAAGGACGTGAGCTGACTCGTCGTGTGTATGCATTGACGCGTAGATCAGAGTTTGCAAAGGATTATGGGCTGAAAGATCAAATAACACGGGCATCAGTTTCAATCATGAACAACGTCGCGGAGGGTTTCGATGGCGGTAGTGATGCCGAATTTGTGCGTTTCTTGATTTATTCGCAAAGATCAGCAACAGAGGTTATGAGCTGCCTATATGTGGCATTGGACAATGAGTACATTTCACAATCGGAGTTTGATAATGCATACGCTCTTGCAGGCGAAGCTCGAAATTTAGTCGGTGGATTTATTCAACATCTAAAGTCAAAGCGTTGAAAACCACGTATTAAGCACTCCGCACAAAGCACGAGTTGTTCGACCACGCACGAGGCACCAAAAACTAAGGACTAGGAACCTATATGAACATAGAAAATTTATCCATTCCCGACGTAAAACTGATTAAACCCCGGCGCTTCGATGATGATCGTGGTTTTTTTCAGCAGACGTATCACTATGAACAGTATGCAGAGGCAGGGATTAGTACACGATTCGTGCAGGACAATTGGTCTCATTCCTCAAAAGGTGTTTTGCGTGGCTTGCATTATCAGTTGAAGCATCCGCAAGCAAAGTTGGTTAACGTAATTCGAGGGGAAGTCTTTGATGTAGCGGTTGATATTCGACGAGGATCACCCACTTTTGGAAAATGGGTAGGGGAAGTGTTGTCCGCGGAAAATGGACATCAACTATACGTTCCTGAAGGTTTTGCCCATGGGTTTTGTGTTTTGAGCGACACAGTTGATTTTATGTATAAATGCAGCAGTTTCTATACTCCTGGGGATGAATATGGTCTTCTTTGGAATGATCCTAATCTTGGCATTGAATGGCCGGATAACTGCCAACCTATTATTTCCGAAAAAGATTTGGTGCTACCTCAACTTAGCGAGGCAAAGTTTTTTTGATGCATAGATTATTAAGAACTAAAAATAGCTCTTCTCGGGGGTGAATTTTTTTAGCGGTTTCTTTTCGTTGAAAGATTCGGCACGTCGTAGATATTCATGTGTAGGTGTACTATTCATCGTGATACCAGAATCAGATAGCGAGACATTCCTCAGCTGATTTTTATATTAACCCCGGTTGGGCAGCCATTAAACTGGAGTTACTTCAGTCTGACCCCTAACTCACACTTCCCTGACTAAGCAACATCATTTATTAACTTAACCATAGATGCCTTTTGCCATCTTGCCGGAGAAAAACTATGAGTACTTCAAATCTAAAGTCTCACGTCTCAACCCTCGATTTGGACTCCGTTCGGATCGGTATCATCGGCCTTGGCTATGTCGGCCTACCGCTTGCAGTTGAATTTGGAAAAAAACTTCCTACTCTCGGCTTCGATATCAATCAAGCCCGTATCGATGAACTCGAAGGCGGTATTGACTCTACTCTTGAATGCTCAGCCGAAGAGCTGGCGGCCACGCCTGCTTTAACTTTTTCAACGAATTTGAACGATTTGAACGAATGTAATGTTTTTATCGTCACCGTTCCCACTCCCGTGGACAACTCCAACCGCCCTGATTTGACTCCACTCATCAAAGCTAGCGAAACCGTAGGGAACGTCATTTCCAAGGGCGATGTGGTTATCTATGAATCCACCGTCTATCCCGGAGCTACCGAGGAGGATTGTATTCCTGTGGTAGAAAAACTTAGTGGACTTAAGTTTAATAAAGACTTTTTTTGCTGGCTACAGCCCCGAGCGCATTAATCCCGGCGATAAGGTTCGGCGTCTCACCAATATTATAAAAATCACCTCGGGATCTACGCCCGCTGTGGCCGATTTTGTGGATGGTCTTTATCGGAGTATTTTGACCGTGGAAACACACAAGGCGCCGAGTATAAAAGTTGCCGAAGCAGCCAAAGTGATCGAAAATACACAACGAGATGTCAATATTGCGCTCGTTAATGAACTAGCCATGATTTTTAATAAGGTGGGTATTGATACGATTGATGTACTCGAAGCGGCAGGATCCAAGTGGAATTTCTTACCCTTCCGCCCAGGCTTGGTTGGAGGGCATTGCATCGGTGTTGACCCGTATTACCTCAGCTTCAAGGCGCAGCAGGCTGGTTATTTCCCTGAATTGATCTCGGCGCAACGCCGCATCAATGATCGCATGGGGCAGTTTGTGGTCGATGAAACTATTAAGCTCATGCTCAAAAAGAAAATCACTGTCAACGGATCTAAGGTTTTGGTCCTAGGTATTACCTTTAAGGAAAACTGTCCCGATGTGCGCAACACCCGCGTGGTCGATATTGTTCAGGCTTTGGAAGAATACGGAATAGATGTTATAATTTATGACTCATGGGCTTCTCCTGAAGAAGTTAAACGTGAATATGGACTTTCGCTGTTATCTGATTTTTGTTCTCTATCCTCAGGAGGTTACTCCGCCATCATCCTTGCCGTCGCCCATGATCAATTCGCGGGAATGGCCGAGGCCGAAATCAAAGCGCTTTGCGCTGAACCCACTGTAATTTTGATATAAAAAATGTTTTTCCACGCGATCTGGTTGATCTCCGACTTTAGATTTTGAACGAAAGTAGGTAGATAGGATGAGAAGACCGTTGAGAGTTTGAGGTGTCCGGCCTCCATACGAGCTGTGATAAAATCACGCTCAACAAATAACGCACTCAAAGTGTAAAAGGAGGCCGAACATGAAGAACCGTAATACAATCGGAATGGATATGGGAGATCGGAGCCATAGTATTTGTGCACTCGACCACCGGGGGGAGGTGATTTCGAGAAATACGGTAGGCAATACGGCGGTGGCGTTTCGTAAATGTTTTAAGAATCAGAAACCGGCCTTGTTTGCCATTGAAGCGGGCACTCATTCTGTGTGGGTAAACCGTCTGCTCGAAGCAGTTGGGCATTTTAATTTACAGTCTCTTATGAGAAGGCATGTCAAATTCAATAATCCGGCGCGGCGGATTCCGATACTCAACCTCCCATTTCCGTCTTGCTCTTATCCGCACTCTTTGTGGATCCACTTTTGATCCGGTGCATTGTAG
>JAJRRI010000142.1 GCA_024279685.1 Verrucomicrobiota bacterium
GAGTAGCTTGATGTCACGCTGCCGCGCTTCTTCAAAACCATCACCATTCGCAATAAATACAAACGAATCGACGACCGATCGTTGCTCCGGCACGGAAACGATTGATCGAGAACAGCTATGCCTCGGCGAGCCTGATCCTCCACATCCTCCGCGGAAAACACTGCGATCACCTCCCGCTCTACCGACAGGAACAGATTTTTAAGCAGCGATACGGCGTTGAGATTAGCCGAAAAACGATGGGCGGATGGATGCATCTGATGGCGAACTGGCTTTCGCTCATTTATGAATTCCTCCGGAACAAAATCCGCGCCAGCGGATACATTCAGGCCGATGAAACCTTCATAAAATACCAAGACTCCAAAAAGGACTACTGTCCGTCTGGATACCTATGGACCTATCCCCCCCCCCCCCGGGGTCGGCGTACTCTTTGAATGGTATCCCCGCCGAGCCGCCAAATGCCTCGACCCCATGCTATCGGGTTACCAAGGCCTGTTGCTGTCCGACGGTTATGTTGGCTACACCAGCTGGCTGCACGATCCGAAGCACGCGGTGGAAAAAAGACCGATCACCCATGCCGCCTGCTGGGCTCATGCACGTCGTAAGTTCGTCGAAGCCAGCCATCCCATCGTCGGGGAGGTGGTGAAGCTCATCGCCAAGCTCTCTACCGGATCGAAACGAAGCTGCGCGAAGAAGGTAGCGACAACCGCTGCGCCACCCGAGAGGCACAAGCCGCGCACCCTGCCCAAAAGCGCATTCGGTAAAGCCTTCCACTACCCCCTCGAACGCTGGGACATGCTCAACGAATACCTCGACCACCACGCACTCGAAATCGACAACAACCTCGTCGAAAATGCCATCCGCCCCACCGCCATCGGGAAAAAGAATGGGCTCTTCTTCGGTAGCTCCAACTCCGGCCAGGACAGCGCCATCCTCTACAGTCTCATCGAAACCTGCCGGAAGCTCGGCATCAACCCGGCCGAATACCTCCGCGAACTCTTCGAAGCTCTGCCCCAAATGGAACAAAAAGAGATCCCAGACAGGACGCCTGCGCAATAGGAAGCCTCCCGCAAAGCCCAAGCCGTTCCCGAAAAAACGTAACCAACCGCCCTGTCAAAGAGGTGGCCTAAAAGACGCATACGTACCTTCCACCCCTTGCTTCGACAATACCTCCAGCGGCCAAACCACCAGAGCGTTCGCAAGACGGAAGAATATAATGCAAGCATCCGGGGCAAAAACCCCTAAGTTTGCTATCGAGTGGCTCATGAAATCCATACAGGAAACATAAGCAAGGATAAAACCCGCCTGTTGTAAGCACAAAAAAGCGCCCCGAAGTGGGACGCTTTTTTTCAATCTCGGTTAGAATCGGAATTAGCCGACGATCACGTTGATCAGATCGAGTACTTTGCAGGAGTAGCCCCACTCGTTGTCGTACCAAGAAACAACTTTCACAAAAGTGCCATCAAGTTGGATACCGGCTTTGGCATCGAACACGGAAGTGCATTCTTCGTCGCGGAAGTCGGTGGCAACCACCATGTCTTCGGTGTAGCCCAGAACGCCTTTCATGGAACCTTCAGACGCTTCTTTCATCGCTGCGCAGATATCGGCATAGGAAGCTTCATTTTTCAGGGTGACGGTCAGGTCAACCACAGAAACGTCGGAGGTAGGCACCCGGAAAGCCATTCCAGTCAACTTACCATTGAGCTCAGGAATCACTTTGCCTACCGCTTTAGCCGCGCCGGTGGAGGACGGGATAATGTTTTCGAGGATGCCGCGTCCGCCGCGCCAGTCTTTCAAGGAAGGCCCGTCAACGGTTTTGTGGGTGGCTGTCGCCGCGTGGATGGTGGTCATTAGACCTTTATCAATACCGAACTTGTCGTTCAGAACCTTGGCCACTGGCGCCAAGCAGTTGGTGGTGCACGATGCGTTGGAAACGATGTCTTGTCCGGCATAGCTGTCGGTGTTCACCCCACAAACGAACATAGGAGTCGCGTCTTTAGAAGGAGCGGAAAGAACCACTTTCTTCGCGCCAGCTTCGATATGCTTGCGGGCGGTTTCGTCGGTCAGGAAGAAGCCGGTGGACTCAACCACAACTTCCGCGCCAACGGCATCCCAAGCGAGGTTAGCCGGATCGCGCTCAGCGGTGATGCGAATTTCTTTTCCGTTTACAACGAGAGTACCGTCTTTTACTTCAACTGTGCCGTTGAAACGACCGTGTACAGAGTCATACTTAAGCATGTAGGCCAAATAATCTACGTCGAGCAGATCGTTAATTCCGACCACTTCGATGTCTTCGCGGGCTGCCGAAGCGCGGAATACCATACGTCCGATACGGCCGAAACCGTTAATACCAATTTTTGTTGCCATGTTTAGCACCTTTCCTTTGTTAGAGTTAGAACAAATGTTCTAGTTGAAAACGAGCCGGAATCCTACTCAACCCCGTGTTTTGCGTCAACCTTCATACACCGCTTTTTTCGACCCTATTTAACCTCAAGAAATCCGAGTCTATATTTACGGATCGCCCCGTATTCACTTGCCTTTATTCACATGAAACCCGTATCTTCCCCTTCCAATTTAAAGATGGCGTTCAACAATGATATTTCGGGGGTTTCCCATAATCCTATTTTTACTGTGCGCCGGCGCCACCCACGCCGATAAGGTACAGAGCGTAATCGATCAGGCCATGACCGGCTTAACGGTAAAAATATCGAGCGACCCCTACTCACGCACCATCGAGCGGATGCTCATCGGCTACGATGCCGACGGCCAGCCCAAGGTCGGCATTGCCTACCGCGAGATCGAATCGTTCAAGCCCATCACCGGCATCGTTATCGTGTATAAGACCGCCGATGGCTACATCCTGCACGAAGCCGTCTTTCCCGATATTAAAAAAATTCGCAAGGCCAAAGACCGCAAGCAGGTGCTCTCCATTCTCAAACAATTCAAAGGTATTACATTCAATCCTCACGTCGAAAAGTCGGCCGTCGACGGCCTGACCGGCGCCCCCCGCTACGGCATAAAAACCTCCGGTTATTTGAACCATATGGCCCGCCGCATCGCCATCGAAATGGAAGCCTCGCTCAACGGGCCGAACTAGCCCATGTTGCGCCGCATTAAAATCGACTGGGCCGATCTACCGAATTTTCACCCGCTGGAAACCCCCTTTCCCGCACCAGAACGCATCTACCCAGGACTGGAGGAAATCACCCCAGAAAGCTTCCCCGACTTTCTCAACGAGATCGGCCTCGTCGGCATGGGCGGTAGCGGCTTCCCTGCTTCGGAAAAACTGCGGGCTGGCATCGGGGCCCACACCCTCGTCATCAACGGCGTTGAGTGCGAACCCGGAATTACCATCGACCAAACCGTATTACTGCACCACGCGCTATGGGTACAGGCCGGGGCCAACGCCAGCGCCAAAGCGATCGGAGCCAAGCGGGTGATACTGGCCGTGAAAGACCATCCCGCGCAAATGGTCCCACTGCAAAAGCTCTATCCCGACTACGACATCGTTCCCTTCCCCGATCGCTATCCCACTGGCGCAGAAAAACTCATCCTCAAAAAATTAACCGGAAACATGCCCGCTCCAGGCATACGCCCCTACCAACTCGGCTATATCGTGCAGAACGTCGTCTCTTTGCGCGCCATCGGCCGCGCCATGATTGATGGATTTCCCGTCGTCGAACGACCGCTCACACTCGCCGCCCCCGCATCCAGGTTCTACAAAAATACCATCGTTCCCATCGGGCTTTCGGTTCGTGAAATCCTTGCCGCCTTCGATCTACTCTACGATCCCGCTCGGCAGCTCATCGTAGGCGGCGGCCTTATGATGGGGTGCGAAATGGCGCTCGACGACCTCATCGAAAAAACAACCACCTCGCTCCTCCTGCTCGACCGCGCTCCGCTAAAAAAGAAAGAGCGCAACTGCATCCGTTGTGGCGCATGCAACACCGCCTGCCCCCTCGACCTGCACCCATATTCCTTAGTCGAACGCATTCAAAAGGGGAAGACCCACTCCAC
Organism: Verrucomicrobiota bacterium; assembly: GCA_024279685.1. GTDB lineage: Bacteria > Verrucomicrobiota > Kiritimatiellia > Kiritimatiellales > Pontiellaceae > Pontiella. The sequence goes on from JAJRRI010000142.1 coordinate 4,015, forward strand.
CGCATTTCAGGCTCAAATGACCGAATGTTTTTTATGCGGCGTCTGCTCAGCTGTATGCCCTTCCGATATTCCACTCGTACAAACTTTGACGGAGGGGAAAAAATGTCTTCCGTAAAAGCCCCTTTTCTTCACAGCGGAACCCGCACTTCCAGTATGGCGACCTGGGCCCTGTCCGCGCTGTTGATTCCGGGGGCGATCTACAGCATGCTCTACCCTTCACCGTTCATTTTTCAACTGATTGGCTATGCCTTGCTTGGCGGACTGGCGGAAGGTCTTTATCATTTAATCGTCCGTCGGAAGCTAAAATTTAACCCCATGGGCTCCGCGCTGACCGCCGCGCTCATCGCCGCCAGTGTGCCGCCCTCCATGCCGTTCCTGCCGATGCTCTACGCGATCTTGATCGCCATCTGGATCGTAAAGTTGCCCATGGTCGGTCTCTCCTTACGCTTTAATGCCGCTATGGTCGGGCGATTATTCCTGATGCAGGTCTACCCCGGTTCTATCGTTGCGTGGGGCACACCGACCCCCGATGTTATTTCTACCGCCACCCCGCAGGAGCTCTACCGTTCCGAAGGCTTCGCGCTGGAGCTTCCCCAGTTGCTCTTTGATCGTATCGAAGGGGTTTGGGAAGAGTTGTTCTTGCTCGTACCTGGCAGCCCCGGTGAAACCTTTCCGGTCCTGCTGCTCTTACTCGGCGGGTTGCTCTGCTACAGAGGAATCATCGCCTGGCGCGCGCCCGTGGCCTTCCTCCTTTCGTTTGCCATCGCCAGTGCAGCTTTTGGCGATTCAGTGCTCTTCAATCTTTTTTCAAGCGCGACGATTTTTAGCGCAGCATTCATCGTCTCCGATCCCGTCTCAACTCCGATGAGCAAGGGCGGAAAAATCGGCGTCGGCATCCTTATCGGCGTCAGCAATGCCGTGATCCGCCACACGACCTACTACACCGAAGCCATTGTCTACGCCGTTCTGCTCGGAAATCTCTTCTCCCCACTGCTCGACCGCACCGCCTTCATGCTGCGAGGTCGCCGCCTCAATCAGCGGCTTTCTCAGCCTCACTGGGCGGGATGATTTACCTATCTCTTTCCGTCAACCAAGGAGACTGGTTTTGGGCGATAGAGGATAAATATCTGCGTCGGCCCCGTACCCTGTACCGCCCGAATCTCCAGCGTATCGGCTTCCAAAACCGCCCGCAAGCGGAAGACCTTTTCATCCGATTCAAGGACTATGACTGCCCAACCCTTAGCGGTCAGAACCTTAAAAAACCGCCAAAAGGTAATCGGAAGGCTTAGCTTTGTTTTGAGGCCGGCTCCAACCCATGGGGATTCAGGAATTCGGCCATGTTGATCGAGCTCGAAATCCGCCATGAAAAGATATTCTGGGAAAAAGAGATGCTCCGGCTGGAGCTCCCATCCCAAATGGAGCATGGCATCCGCATCTTCCACCCTGACGGACGACGGTTGAGTCGCGCAGCCACACAGGAGCAACAGGACTACCCCGCCATAAAAAATGATTCGTTTCATATGCGGCGTAGTTAATCACACCCAACGTTGCTGGTCGAGCGTGCGGTAGTTAGATCGATTTTTTTTCGGATCAGAGTAAAATAGAGATTCAGCTATTCATCCGAATAGGGCTCTCTCTTATTAAAAATTCGATTCATGAACACAAATCCTGAACCAAAAATTAAAATAAAGGAAACCGCCATCGGTTCTGGAATGGTCGATCCATTGACGATCGCCGCGGCTTGTTTGGTACTATCCCAACTTTCTCCATCGTAGATTCGAACGAGAGAGATATCCCCCCTCAAATCCTTTACTTCCATTCCGATTCACTCCGAGGCGAAAGGCATCCAGCGTTCCAAAGATGGCATTCGTCGAGACGACTAGGTCGTCATCGAACCAGACCTTTCCGCCCTGTGCGGCGAAAGGATCTTGCTCAACGGTAATCAAATGCCATTCGTTAGTCGTTAGATCTGAAAGAGAAATAACATCCAAAACATTTCCCGCAGAAACTTTGGAGTTTATGCTGAGCCATCCATTCAAAAAGTTAATTTGAAATCCGTTTCCGGCCACCGTATCGGAAGAGAAAATCGAGGCATAACTGAGTTGATTTAGGGTCGGGATTCGAAACCAAATCGAAAGCACCAAAGGGCTATAGTTGTTTAACGGAGCAGAACCGGTTAGGTAGGCTCCTCCGGGTCCATTTGCTCCTGAAAATGTGACAAACCCTGCCGAATCCGTTGTGACACTCCCTAGGGTTCCGGTCGAGGTCAAATCAATATTTCCCGCCGTATCGGCGAAGGGATCGGTCGGCTCAAATGCATATTCATGAACCAGTGCAGCAGACGAAGACATGCTCCATCCAAAGCCGACAAGTAGCCCTATATTTTTTAATAAAGTAGAGGTTTTCATTATTTTTATCCCTTTCAAAGCAGAGCGAATTTATTTTAATCGCAATTACAACCATAAGCATAATTCATTCCATGTTATAATACACAGGATTGGTATGTAATTTTTATCGGAATAGGACCAGAAATGAATCCTTCGTCTAGCTATTCGGCGGAGCCTTTCCCTTCTTCCGATTGCTCCGTTTCCGCGCATTTTTTAAGGAATAGGTGGTGGATTTGGCCGTGCCTTTCACCGTATTAAGCGCCACGGAGCCAAGCGCGAGATTAAAGTTGTAAACGGAGCGGAGCGGCGTGAAGATAAAAATTTCCACCACGGCCTGATTCAATGGCCATTCCCCATTCTTTTTTTGTATGTTCATCAGGAGCGGAATCATGACGAACCAGATGAGTAGCGCGTGTATAATTAGGGTGATATGGAAGTAAGAAAAAGACGTGCCGGCGTAGAGATGGAGGTCGATGGGATGGGCGGTAATGTAGTCCTTAATCCACCCTCCTACCATGGGGCCAGTGGCGGAGAGTAATCCAATGAGCGACCAATGAACGGCCATAGCCATGGTGCGGCCTTCGGTGGGTGCAAGGGCGGTGAGCAGATTAAGTTGCAGCATGCCCACGGCGGCATAGACTCCTCCGGCGGCCAGAGAACTTATGCACAGAAGCATGACCGGTTGGGGAACCACCCCGAGCACGGGGATCACCCCGGTGGTATGACCATTGAGGAAGAACCAAACCGCTGAGAAGGCGGGGGCGGCCATAACCATGGTTAAAGCATAGGTACGCAAACCGACTCGGTTGATCAATCGCCCGCCGATGAAACTGAAAACCACACCACTGAGCATTCCCACCAACTGGATGGCGGATAGATGGGTATAGGTCACGCCAAAGGTTGTTTTTAGATACACATTTAAAAAGGGGGCAAAGATGCCCATGGCAAAAAACCAGACGCACATGGAAAGCGTGAAGTAGCGAAAATCGCGGTTTTTCAGTGGCTGGATCATTCGTTTGGCGACCGATAGCGTGCGGTTGGGAGGGATCGGTGGCGGCTCGAAAACGAACCAATGGATCAACACCTCTAGGATGCCCATACAGGCGGCGAAAATGAGAATCCATCCAAATCCAGCGAGAGAGTTCTCCGAGAAAAGGTCAAGAAACCAACCGATGAAAGCAACACTAACCACCGCGGACGCCATGACGATCCCTTGACGCTTAGCCCAGAACGACGAGCGCATAGTGTCGGGAATAAGATCGGCCATCCAGCTGAACCAAGCCGATGCACCCATCTGAGCCAGAAAACTATAAAGTCCAATCGCAAGTAGAGTGATCAAGGCTGCGGGATTTCGAGAGTCAGGAAATAGGAGCAGGTAGAGCCCCGGAAGAGCCAAAGCCGACCGAGCTAGGATAGTAGTGGTGGTCCAGAATAACTTACGACTTGCTAACCGCTCGGCGAAAAACGCGGCGGGAATTTGACTGAGCATTCCTAGTTGGAAGAGCGATGCGCTCAAGCCGATCGCGATGCCGCTGGCTCCAAGCTTTTCGAGCAACAGCGGAACCGGCCCATTCTGGATAATCATGAAGAAAAAGATCCCGACTGCGCCCGCAAAGGTCGTGTTCTGTAACGAGCGTTTCAGGCTTTGATCTGAATTGTAACGAGTATTTTGCATCAGCATATAAAGCAGTCAGTTGGCAGCGATTATTCGCTACCGAGTGAGCCTTAAACCCTACCGCAAGACAATCTTGTTTTTTGAATTTTTATCGACAAAATCCGGCATTGAGTGAGGGCCGTATCTACCGAACCGTCCTCTCCCGACCGATGCCTGAGTCGGTAGGGCCCGCTCGCCGAGCGCGCCGTCGGAGGAATGGCCTGTCGCACCGCCGTATCCACCGCCCCGTTCTGTCGTGCGGACAGGCCGGCGGCCTGTCCCTACCTAAACAAAAGAGCAAGACCGCGAAGCGTCGCCCTCTTTATATTTCAGACCCATAACTGCCGGTCGAGCGTGCGGTATTGGATCGCTTCGGAAATGTGTTGAGATTCGATGATTTCGGCCGCGGCGAGGTCGGCAATGGTGCGGGCGACTTTCAGAATGCGATCGTAGGCACGGGCGCTAAAATTTAAATCCGACATAGCCGTCCGAAGAATCTGCTCGGCATCGGCCTCCATCCGACAAATTTGATGCAAGGTCTTACTGCGCATGTTGGCATTACAGTGCGTACCGGGTTGATCCTTATATCGCTTTTGCTGGATCTCGCGAGCGGCAACAACGCGTTTACGAATGATTGACGAAGGCTCCCCTTTGTCGAGCTGGGTAAGTTGTTCGTAGGAGATGGCGGGAACTTCGACGTGAAGGTCGATGCGATCGAGCAACGGGCCGGAAATTTTGCTGCGGTAGCGCGCAATCTGCGTCGGCGAACAGCGGCACTCGCGCTTGGGATCGGTTTGGTATCCGCACGGACAGGGATTCATCGCGGCGACGAGCATGAAGCGGCAGGGATAGGTGACGCTAGCGACGGCACGGGCGATGGTCACCTCGCCGTCTTCGAGGGGTTGACGCATGACTTCAAGTACACTGCGCTGAAACTCCGGAAGCTCGTCGAGAAAAAGCACCCCGTTATGCGCGAGGCTAACGGCTCCGGGCATCGGGTTGCTGCCGCCGCCGAGCAGGCCGGCATTAGAGATGGTATGATGCGGCGAATGAAACGGGCGGCGCGCGACGAGGGCTTGGTGTGATTTAAGCGATCCGGAAATACTATGAATCTTCGTCGTCTCCAATGCTTCGTCGAGCGACATAGAGGGAAGGATCGAAGGAATCCGTTTAGCAATCATGCTCTTTCCGGTTCCCGGTGGCCCGATCAACAGACAATTATGCCCGCCGCTCATCGCCACCTCGATGGCGCGCTTAGCAAACTCCTGCCCTTTCACATCGGCAAAATCATCTTCGTAGAGACTATTCGCTTCGAAGACGGTTTGAATATCAAGGAGGTAGGGTTCGATTTTTAGATCCTGGTTCAGAAAATCGGCGGCTTCGCGCAAGGTACGCACAGGAAAAACTTTGATGCCGTCCACCACCGCAGCTTCCTCGGCATTCTCAGCGGGAACGATGATCGCTTTGATCCCCGCGTTGCGCGCCATGATGGCAATCGGCAAGACACCGCGGACCCGCCGCACCGCGCCGCTCAGAGCTAGCTCGCCAACGATGCAGACCCGCAGAAGCAGGTCGGCGTTTATATCTTCGAGCGCGGCGATAATCCCCAGTGCGATCGGTAAATCGAAGCTGGGTCCCTCCTTTTTCATATCGGCTGGGGCAAGGTTGATGGTGGTGCGCCCCATCGGCGGACGAAATCCAGAATTAATTAAGGCCGTCCACACCCGATCCGAACTCTCCTTCACGGCGGCATCGGGCAAACCCACCACCACGGCCTTCGGTTCACCATGCCCAGCATTCACCTCGATTTCCACCGCATAAGCATCGACGCCCGATACCGCCCCCGAATTAACCTGTGAAAGCATCATATACTCCAATATTTAAAATATATATTCTTTCAAGTAGTAAACTCTTTTAGGCATTCTGTTTCTATAAAAAACTAAAAAAGTTCACATCAACCTGTCCTGATCCAAAAAAAAACTGGGGCGATGTTCGGATGAACAGAGCTGGCGACGGATAGTGCGACTGTATTTGAACGCTATAGATCCATGGGGCAAGCCTGTACGTGCCGGGGTTAGATCAGTAATCGCCTAAATAAATGCTGTAATTCATGGGTTAATCTCACTGTCATCCCATAGCAGGCGGTAACGGAGAGTGAATGCCCTGTTTTGTTAAGGTTTCTGAGTCTGGTTTCATTTGGTCGATTCCGATTTTTTGTTGAAGGTTAATGATGGTTTCTCGTTTTAAACATCTGGCTGTCCCA
>JAJRRI010000143.1 GCA_024279685.1 Verrucomicrobiota bacterium
CGAATCCCATCCCTTTTGATAATACCTACGCTCGTTTGCCGGAGCATTTTTATTCTAAACAACGGGCCGCGACCGTGCCATCCCCTGAATTACTCCGTGTAAATACGGCATTGGCTGATGAGCTGGGCATCGACCTCGCTTGGTTAGAGACTACGGAGGCGCTTCATGTGTTTTCGGGGAATAGCACCGCGGATGGATCCGAGCCGCTGGCACAGGCCTACGCCGGGCATCAGTTTGGCGGATTTTCTCCGCAACTTGGTGATGGTCGAGCGCTTTTGCTGGGGGAGGTGATTGATCAGCACGGAACGAGGCGCGACATTCAACTTAAAGGCTCTGGACGCACCCCGTTCTCGCGGGGCGGCGATGGGAAATCAGCACTGGGTCCGGTGCTCCGCGAATATATGGTCAGTGAGGCGATGCATGCGCTCGGCGTGCCGACCACCCGCGCACTAGCGGCGGTGACGACGGGAGAACGTGTGTTGCGGCAAGAGGGCCCTCTCGCGGGGGGCGTATTTACGCGGGTGGCCTCGAGCCACATCCGAGTCGGCACGTTCCAATATTTCCTAGCCCGCAACGATACCGATGCGCTACGCGAATTGGCGGACTACACCATCGCGCGCCATTATCCGGATGCGGCTGATGCCGAAGAGCCCTATATGGCCTTGTTAGAGCGCGCGATTGAAGCGCAGGCGAAACTCATTCCGCAGTGGATGGCGCTCGGGTTTATCCATGGGGTGATGAACACCGACAATACGGCGATCTCGGGAGAAACCATCGACTACGGCCCGTGCGCCTTCATGGATGACTTCGACCCCAAGTGCGTGTTCAGTTCGATCGATCGGGATGGACGTTATGCGTGGGGCAGCCAGCCGGGTATGGCACGCTGGAATCTCACACGGTTTGCTGAGACGTTGCTCCCGTTACTCTCTGGGGACAGCGATGTGGCTCTTGAAAAAGTCAAAAATACACTCGGCTCTTTCAACCCATTATTCCGCATTGAATATGATAATCGGTTCCGCAAAAAATTCGGACTGGCCGATGAATCCTCGCTGGATATCGTTAAAAGTGGGATTGCTCTTCTCGCTAAGCAGGAGGTCGATTACACCTTATTTTTCCGCCACTTAACCTATGGTAATCGCAGCGAACTGAGCGCACTGTTTAAAGACCCCACGTTATTGGCCCCTTGGTATGCAGCATGGGAAGCAGCCACTCAATCGGCTCCGGATCGTATAGCGATGCGGAAATCTAACCCCATTCTTATTCCTCGCAACCACCGCGTTGAACACGCCATTCAAGCGGCGTATGGAAATGACTATGCCCCGTTCCATCAATTCGTTGATGCGCTCGCTAAGCCCTACGAAGATCGACATGAATTTTCAGCCTACGAGCAGGCGCCGAAGCCGAACGAGATCGTTCATCAAACCTTCTGTGGAACATAGAAAAAACCGAACGGGGGTTTATTTACGGAAGCGGTGATTGGAGTAGATGGATTTAAAGGAGCTCTTCGGATCCTCTTTTTCCACCGGAACCTTTTCAACGGTCTCAACCGTCTGCGGAATCGGTTCTTTGGGCAGCACTCCATCTGGAAAGCCGCGTTCGCGCGGCGTTATTTCCAGCTCTTCTTTGCTGGCCTTCGGCATTCGTTTAAATTGATACAGATAAAAGTCCTCTACTCTATTCCGGGCCCATTCCGCCTTTTTTAGGAAGATCAGGCAGCTAGGAATCGTCGGGTCAATTCTGAAACATTTTAGATCGACCGCGACGTCTAAAACATCCCAACCATAAAACGCCACCAATTCGGTCAGCAGGGTCTCGGTGGATAAACCATGCAACGGGCTGTTCTTTAGTTCTTCAGTAGACATCTTATTTTCCTTTCCTGCGGCAGGTTCGTGCTCAATCATTGCGTCAATGAATTAGATTTAGAATATACAGAGAATGGGCGCTGGATGCAGGATTTTAGCACGCTCTTTTCCTGACGCCATGATGATGAAAAATATTCCTAACTTAAAAACTCAAGAAGTACGTGATTTGGCCTGGAGCTGTTTCGGCCCAAACTTGATCCATACCTTTCCTCCAATAATGGGCCCGAACGTCCTTCAAGATGAAGCAATCCAGTCTCTTGAACTCGACGTAACCGCCGAGCGCAACCAATGGTTGTTACAGCTGGATCAAAATTCCGAACCCTTACTCCTCCATCTGTCCGGTCTAAAAAGCAGACGACTCGGCCTCTATTTTGAAACGTTGTGGAAATTCTTTCTGATGCATGATTCCGAACTCGAATGGGTGGGCCATAACATCCCCATTCGGAACGACAAGCGCACGCTCGGCGAATTGGACATCGTTTACCGCAATAAATCATCCGGCGCATTCACGCATCTGGAGCTGGCCGTAAAATTTTATTTAAATAGGCAGACCTCCTGCCTCTCCACTCAACTAAGCGATTTTTTGGGACCCAAAGGTAAGGATCGGTTGGATAAAAAGATCGAGCGCCTCGTCGGCCATCAAAGCCCGCTCTCTGGCACTTCTGAAGGAAAACAAGCTCTCGCAGCCTTAGGCGTTCATGAGGTTCAGCGCAAAATCGCAGTCAAAGGTTGGCTCTTTTACCACGAGTCCTTACGGCCTTCATTAGAAAATAGGGCTCCGCTTTCCAACCCTCATCCAAAAGGCCGTTGGAATTACTTTTCTGCATTCGGCGAAACCGTGCATCGGCACGAGCATTGGGTGGTCTTGGAGAAAAGAAACTGGCTCAGCCCGGCAACGATTTTTGATGCGGAGCACGCTCTTCTAACCGCCGATCAATTGGTCTCGTTTTTAGGCGAAACCTTTAAGACGGATCAACGGCCTCTCATGGTGTGTGCGATGCGCCCAACGGGAGCCATCATTCTTGAAACAGAACGCTACTTTATCACGCCGGACGATTGGCCAGTACACCTGAAGTAGTCCTTCACGCCTCAACCTATTCCGAGTTCTGCTCTTTTATTTTAGCCGCATCTCCCGAAGATTTCACTTTGACCATGATAAATCATCCGGCGTATGTACCCACTTGGGGCGGTCGATTTCGAATAAAAACACAATATATTGTAGTTTACGCCATATAGGCGCCTACATATGGAAATACCAATAACTACTAACAACTACTAATATTAGTAGTTGTTGATTTTCCGTTATTCAGTTATTACTAATTTTAGTAATAAATAGTAATTACTGGTACGTATTATGAAAATACCCGATACCCCACCGAATTGGCGGCTCATATTAAAAAAAATTATGGATGATGACCCTTCATCCATTGGAAATATCCTGACCCATAGGGAGCCCACCCATAAGGGGGAATATATTCATTGGGATAAATTAAGACGTTTAAATACTCCAGAG
>JAJRRI010000144.1 GCA_024279685.1 Verrucomicrobiota bacterium
CAGTGGCTTGGTCTTCGACGGCGGGGTTCCACCACGGGTCGAAGTGGATCACCATGTCGGCGCCGGTGAGGTTGAGCCCGGTTCCACCCGCCTTGAGACTGATGAGGAAGAGGGGGATGGAGCGGTCGGTGTTGAATTTTTTGACGCGCGCTTGCCGGTCTTTGGTGGAGCCGTCGAGATAGCAATAGTTGAGTTCGCGCGCTTCCAGCTCATCACGGATGATAGCGAGCATGGAGGTGAATTGGCTGAAGACGAGGATGCGGTGGCCGGCATCGATTGCTTCGTCGACTAGCTCGAAGAAAAGTTCCATTTTGGCGGAGGGATACTTGCTCTTAAGGTCGGGCAGTTTGAGCAGGTCGAGGTGGCAACAGGTTTGACGGAGTTGGAGTAATACTTTGAGTACCTGCATTCGTGATTTATTGAATCCCTTTGCATCGACCAAGCTATTGATCTCCTTTTTGGCGCTTTCGAGCAGCTTTTTATAGACCATGTGCTGGTCTTTGCTCAGCGTGCAATGGGCGATGCGTTGGATCTTTTCGGGTAGATCTTTGGCGACCTCTTTTTTGAGGCGTCGCAGGAGAAAGGGGTGCAATTTTCGGCGTAGCTTGATCTGCGCGAGCTCAGCTTCGGACCCGCCGTTCTGAATCGGCAGTTCATAGTTTTCACGGAAGGCTTTGGGGTTGCCAAGATAGCCGGGCATCAGAAAGTCCATAATCGACCAGAGATCGGTTACGCTGTTTTCAATGGGTGTGCCGGTGATTACAAGCTTGTGGTGAGCTTGGATTTTCTTGACGGCTTCGGCGTTTTGCGTGGCCCGATTTTTAATGTGCTGCGCTTCGTCGAGTGCGGCTACTGCGAAGGTGTGTTTGAGATATTCATCGAGATCGCGGCGAATTAAGGCATAGGAGGTGATGACCAAATCACAGTCCCCGATTTTATCCCAATGGTCGTGCCGATCGGCCCCATGCATTTTTTGCACACGCAGATTGGGGGTAAATTTTTCAGCTTCTTCGGCCCAGTTATCGACGAGGCTGGTGGGGCAGATAATGAGCGAAGGAGCGCCCTGTATCGCTTCATTTTGTCGTTGGAGCTGGAGCCATGTGAGCGCCTGTATGGTTTTCCCCAAGCCCATTTCATCGGCTAGAATGCCGCAGAAGCCCCTCTTTTCCAGAAACCGCAGCCAGTAGACGCCGCTTTTTTGGTAGTCGCGCAAGGTATTTTCCAACGGATCGCCGAGGGGGATGGGTTCGATCTTGGCATCGCGATTTTGGGTTTGCGCCTTAGCGATCCACTCCGGCGCGGCTTCCACATCGACCCCGTCGAGAGCGTGGAGCGAGGCCTGCACATAGGCAGCGTGGATATCGTTCATCCGGAAGGTGCCAGGTTCGGCACCGGCGCCGGTAGAGCAGTCGCTAAAAACCTCGCGCGCCGTTTCGATGGCATCGAGGTCGAGCAGGATGGTGCGGCCCTTTTTTTCAACAAAAGCTTCACCCATGTTAATCGCTCGCATGATATCGCTGGGGTCTAAGCTTTTCCCGCCGATATTTTCATACTCATACCCCACATCGAAAAAGCCACTGCTCGGGCCGGTGGAATTAATGTGTACCACGGGGGTCGTGAATTCGGCCTGATCCATGAAGGCGGCGGCCATGCCTTCAATATCAACGCGCCAACCGAGGCGACGTAGGCGAGGCAGGGCACCTCCTAGAAAATTGAGTACCTCGCGTTTGCCGCGAACCTGCATCAGCATGTCGCCCCGTTTTCCGCGGAAACCCACATCAGTCACGACCGTCAAGGCCTGCTGTTCGGCTTCTGGATTACGAACTTGGAATTCCAAGAGGTCGTCTTCGGACGGAATGGAAAAACTTCCCAAGGCCTCGTCGCGCCCGGCGATGAGCTGGACGATTCCATATTCGGCATGAAGGGTGGCCGAGAGGGTGGTTTGTGTGCCCTCCACCACCAATCGGAAGCGCGGTTTGGCGGGGCTAAGCGAGAACATGTCTGGGGAAATATTACGTTCAACCGGCATGAGTTTTTCAAGCATCGGGAGCTCGTTCTTCATGAAGGAGGGTGCGGCGCTGCGCGGAATACGTACGGTTCCATCGTATATTTTGCGTAAAGGGCCGGGCAGTACTTTTTCGAGTTTAGTAAAAATATCTTGCTGGAGAATCCAACCCGAACCGCCGCTGACGACGCAGGTGAGCGGCTCGTCTAATTCCGTATGAATTGAGAGCAGGAGTTCCCCGCTTTCCTCATCGAGTTCGAGGTGAACCGAGGTGGCCGTGATGTCTTCATCGACCATCAAATTGCCCTCGCGGCCTCCTTCCTGGATCTCCTTTCCTCCACAGAGTTCCAGCAGGTTAATGAAGTCGGAGAGGGATGCGGTGACCTTTGCTTTGGCAGGGCCTTCGCAGATATCTTCGATCACAAAGAGTAGATTTTCATCGGCCTGACTCAGGGCGAGCGGTTGTTTCTTCGGAACTTCATTTAGGGGCAGCGTTTGATCTTCTAGTTCGATCGCAAAGCGCACAGGAACCTGGCGTTCGGCGAGGTGTTCTCGCCAACTCTGCTTGAGGATAATTTGAAGTTTGGCGGGCGTCCCCTTTGGATCACGGGTGTGGTAGGCCGTTTCGTCGAACGAGGCCAGCCGCTCCGCTCGCCGCTTTTCCTCCTGCATTTTGTCGACGCGGTGCGGGTCGGAATAGAGCCGAACCGCTTCCAGTCCGAGGGCGACAAGATGGGCGCATAATTTTCCTTCATCGCGATTTTCACGGCACGGGCAATGGTTTTCTACCAAGCCATCGGATAGGACTTCAAATTTGCTCCGCATGCCGCGGATGCCGATGGACAGTTGACCGGTCACGAAAGGCGAATCGTATTCCACCTTCTCGACTTTACCCCGCTCGAACAGGGTCATCCCATCCTTAAAGGTTTTAATGCCGACCCAGTCCTGTAATATTTTCTGTGTAAACGGAACGTGCTTCATGGGAGCTGGGTGCCTAGTGCTTGGTTCTTCATGCCTATTTCACCTGATCGATGGCATCGAGTTTTTTCCAGAGCTTAGGTAGCTCTTTCAAGGGAATCATGTTCGGACCATCAGAGAGGGCTTTCGAAGGATCGGGGTGGGTTTCGATAAATAGGCCGTCGACGCCAACGGCAGTCGCTGCTTTTGCGAGGTAAGGGGCGAAGCGTCCGTCGCCGCCGGAGGTGTCGCCCTGACCGCCGGGCGATTGCACGGAGTGGGTGGCATCAAAGATAACCGGATAGCCCATTTCGCGCATGATGACTAGGCTTCGCATATCGGCGACCAGCGTGTTGTAGCCAAACGATGCGCCGCGTTCGGTGAGCATGATTTTCATATTGCCGGTGGATTCGATTTTCTTTACGACGTGGACCATGTCCCACGGGGCGGCAAACTGCGCTTTTTTCACGTTCACAACCGCGCCGCTTTCGCCGGCCGCGACGACGAAGTCGGTCTGACGGATCATGAAGGCGGGGAGTTGAATGATATCGACTACTTTTGCGGCGATATGGATTTCTTCAACGCTATGCACATCGGTTAGCACGGGTATATTGTATTTTTCTTTGATCTCGGCAAGGATTTCGAGTCCTTTTGATATTCCGGGACCGCGGTAGGAGTGGATTGAGGTGCGGTTGGCTTTGTCGTACGAAGCTTTAAAGACGAGCGGGATGTTCTGTCGTTTGGACAGTTTTACCAGTTTATCGGCAATTTCCATGCAGCCCTCACGACTCTCGATCACACACGGTCCCGCAATCAGAGCCAGCGGGTTCGTGCCGCCAAATTTTACACCTTTAATATTAATGGTCTTTGTCATGGTGGTATTCCTCATTGAGTGAGAGTCGATGAAACAATATAAAATTTGGTGGGGCAAGACCGATCTGGGTAGGAAGGCCAATTTTCCTGACGCTCTAAAAGGTATTTCCGATTTGGAAATAGAAGCGCGGGGAGATGCTTTCGGCTTTACCTACAGCAAGAGTGCAGGTACCGACGATCAGGTCAGCACCAAGGCCGACGAGGACTCCAACGTCTATATTTTGGAAGCGAGCGTTGTTGGAGTCATACCACGCATTTCCGGCATCGATACGTGCGAGTGCAAAAAGTCCATTTCCGAAGGTGGGCGGAAGTTTTCCCAGTTGGTATCGATAGCCGAGACTTCCGACTCCATAATAGTTTCCGCGGAGTTGATAGGGTGCCATGCCTGCAAAACTATCGATCCCTCCCACATCGAAGGCGGCATAAGCGGGCAACTCTGTTTTGAGGCTGGTTCCTCCGGTAAACCCAGGGATGATCGTGTGCGGACCGATGCTGAAGGGAATGAGTAGATCGAGCTCGAGTGTGCTGTACGTTTTGGAGGAACCGAGGTCTTTGAACGCGAACAGACCCTCGATACTCAATTGGTATCCTTTCGAGGGGAAGATTGGGTCGTCAAGCTGGTCGAGTCGCAGCTGAACGGTGTTGGCCACAAGGGTATCACTGATTTGATCCAGCAAGAAGAATCCCGAATTGCCATCGATCCAAGCATGGCCGCCGAGTAGGCCGATGCGGAATTCGCCATATTCAAAAAAGCTAACGCCCACGTCTAATGTGCCGTAGGCGAAGGATTGTTCAAGATCCGCCACCTCGGTGTTTTCTTCGTAATAAGGGAGGTCTTCGTTGGAGACAAATAAGGCTGGGGCCAGAAAGACGTGCTCGCCCCAGGAGATGGGTTGATACCATTCACCTTTTAGATATCGCGTGTGTCCTCCTCCTTCGAGGTCAATTTGAATTTCCCCACCGAGGGGGTTGAGCTGGGTGCGGGTGTAATTAAGCAATAGGCTCCAGCGTGCGGTAGAGCCGGAAGTAACTTCAATTTTGGTTCCAAAATGAAGATAGCTGGGCCCCCAGAACTTTTCGACCGTATGATATTCGAGACGGTGGCTTCCGTTTGTAGGGGTGAGATTCGCCGTGACGGTTTGAAAATCGCCCATTCCGTGGATGCGGTTAAGGTCCTCGAAAAGGGTGGCCATGTTTAACGAACCTTTTTTAATTTTAATACGCTGGCGAATAACGGAACTGGAAACCGCTTGGTTATCAACAATCACAGTATCGTTGATGATCATTTTTTCGGTGTTGTGTTGGCGTTGTTTTTTAAGGAAATTAGGGAAGGCCTCGGTGCAGGCTTGATATTCGGAGAGCTTTGTACTGAGTTTGGGGTTGAGCTGTTGGGCGGCACTACGCCCCAGGGCAATAATTTCTTCAGCCAGATAGAATTGGGTTGCGGAGGTGTCGGCAAGGGATGGGGCAATGATGAAGTCGGCGCGGGTCAGTTGCTCCTCTTGGCCGGGGCGTTGCATGAGGGAATAGGTGCGGCCGACCACTTCGCCGAGTGAGCGGAAGTTATACTGGCTGGATTTTCCGGCGGCCGCGGCGCCAACGTCAACGGCAATGATATAATCGGCCCCCATTTCTTTAACCACGTCAACGGGAATATTGTTGAGGATGCCGCCGTCCACGAGCACCATGCCGTCCATACGGACGGGGGTGAACGCCCCGGGCACGGCCATGCTTGCGCGCATAGCCAACGGGAGGTTGCCCGATTTCAACGTAATGGATTGGCCACTCTTTAGATCGGTGGCGATGGCTCGGTACGGAATGTTGAGCTGGTCGAAATCGGTTATGCCGGTGCTTTTGATGACGAAAGATTCGAGCACGTTGTTTAATTTTTGTCCATAGGCCATGCCGGGAGGATAAAGTAGATCCCCGCCGCGGAGTCCAAGTTCAAATCCCATGAAACGTTTGTCATCAAGTTTTCGGCGATAGTCGAGATATTGGTAGGAAGATTGATCTTTGAGGATATCCCACCAATCTAGCGCGATGAAGCGCTGCTCCATTTCATCCGGCGACATGCCCGAGGCATACATGCCTGCCACTACCGCACCCATGCTGGTTCCGGCAATATAATCGATCGGAATTTGAAGTTTCTCAAGTTCTTGTAACACCCCGATGTGCGCCAGCCCCAACGCACCGCCTCCGCCGAGTACGAGCCCGATTTTCGGGCGTTCCTCTTTGGAGAGTAATACGGTCGGCAAGAGGGTTGCGGCAAAGAGATAAAGTAAAAGTCGTTTCATCATGGAAACATGTTTTAACCGTGAAGGGTTGTTTCAGCGAGTCAAAAAGTGAATCATCCGCGCATGGAAAAACTTCAGGAAATAGGTGAACATGAAGCCATCCGACGTCTAACCGCTACGCTCGGCAGGCATCCACAGCTGCGAACCGGAGCAGGCGACGATTGCGCTGTAGCGGAGTTGCCCGACATGGGGATGGATCAAGTTTTCACAACGGACCCCATGATTGAAAGTATCCACTTTTCCGCGGGTGAAAAACCGGAGCGAATCGGCCATAAGGCGGTGGGGCGTGTGTTGAGTGATATCGCCGCACTGGGCGCACAACCGCAGTGGTTGCTGGTTAACGTGGTTGCGCCACCGGAACAGGATGTCCGGGAGCTTGAAAAAATTTATACGGGTATGAATACGCTCTGTCACCGATTTGGCGCAACGATTATTGGGGGCGATTTGGCGCAAGGAACCTGTCTTGAGTTGCATGTGTTCGGTACAGGAACAGTTCTATCCGGTCGTGCTCTCCTGCGTTCGGGGGCGAAGCCCGGCGATCAGATTTTCACGACCGGCCCGCTCGGATGCAGTCGTTCGGGTCAGCATCTCGATTTTGTGCCGCGCATTGAAGAGGGCATCTTCCTTCGAGAAACC
>JAJRRI010000145.1 GCA_024279685.1 Verrucomicrobiota bacterium
AGGATTGGCGCGAGGAGCACAGGCCGCGAAAATTCAAGACATGGCCGAATGGAATTTTTCCATTCCGGTTTCCATGCTGGGCGAAATGAAAAAATATTCCGATGGCGTTACTTTGGCGGCAAAAGGGGAAGGGGGACTGAAGGAGGCGATTCGAAAAGATGAAAAGGGAGAAAATGGCAAAAAAGGGTACGCTACGCTTTTGGGTGATGCCCCGAGGAGCTACACTCGAAAGGCAACCGTTCACTATTGGAGCACGTTGGATTCCTCCTATCAGATGTTGGTTGAGATTGCTTCAGACGGCGAACGGAATCTGGAAGATTGGCGAAAACTGCTTCGGGAAACCATGCACAAGGCCTTCGAGCAAGCCTGCCCGCACGACACTCCTCGTCAGATCGAGGCGTTTGTAAAGGCAAAGAGGTTGCTGAAGATTTGAGAGAAGAAAAAGTAGGAGCGATCTACATGGCGTCGGGCGACTTCTTGCGACCCCGACGGAGTGGAGATGCCGGAGGGGTCGGAATAAGTCACTGGAGGGAACGATGAACATTTCCAACGAACGGAAGCTGGCGGCACGAGCAACGGAGCTGGGCAAGAGTGCCCGTGCTGATGCGTTCGACGAGCTGGCGGAGTTGGTGCGTTCAACCTCGCCGCTGGTGCGGCGGCTGGCGGCTTCGGCTCTTGGAAAATTGGCGGGGGTTGTTCCGTCGGGGTCGGCGGTGCGGGCACTCCATCCATTGTTGCAGGATGCCCATCCGAAGGTGCGGCAATATTCCGCCAAGGCGTTGGGGGCGTTTGGTGCGGATGCGAAAGATGCGCTACCGGATCTGCGCGACCTCTATCGAAACCCAACCGAAAAGGAGTATGTGAAACGCAGTGTCGAGGCGGCGGGAAAAACCATTCGCGAGGCGATGCGGATTGAAGAGCGGCGGGCGGTGCATCACTGCCGTCGATGCGGGGTGCAGGTGGATGCAGCCGAATATGTGCGTAGTAAAAAGGCGTTCCAGCGTGTGTTTTGCGACCACTGCTTCGACGAGGTATTCATGGATCGGCGCAATTTTGAAACCAAAGTGGAGTTGCAGAAAACCATCCGGGCAAAGGATGGCACCTTGGTGCAATCGGACGGCGAGCGGCGCATCTGCGAAATCCTGGCTTTGGAAAAAATTATCTATCGCTACGACGAGCGCTTCCGCATTCTCGATGGCTATGCCATCCGTCCCGACTTCTATCTGCCGGAGTTCGATGTCTACATTGAATATGGGGGCATGGACACCGCCGACTATAAAATCGGAATGCTCAAAAAACAGAAGCTCTACCAGCAGCAGGGCAAGAAACTGGTTTCGCTCTATCCAAAGGACAAGCCGCAAATGCGCGAAATATTGCAGGAAAAACTGGAACGATTTAACCGAAAGGAGAACCCATGAATAAAATCGAAGAACAGGCGGAACGGCTGTTGGCTTTTCTGCAAAAGCATAAGGATGACCGAGGCATGATGGCCGACCTGCGCTGTGGATTCAGCCCGGCCACAGCACATCGCGCTTGGCCGCACATTGCCCCGTATTGCCAGCTCGATCTGGATTGGAGCCGGATTCCAGTGCAGACCTTTTGCGCGGCGTTTGCCACCCATCCTAAAAACACAACTACGGGAAATTTGGGGGATAGTCTGAAAAAAACGGAACTCTCGGAAGGGCGGTTCAAACGGATTATTTCCTGCGATAGCCGGGCGGAGCTTTGCGAATCGCTCCCCGGCCTTATTCGCTTTTTGAAGGCCAAAGGGGTTCCGGTGAACTATCGCCAGCTCTATCTCGACATGGGTTGGTGGGAAGGGAAATATCCGCCCAAGCTGAAATGGGCGGCGGCCTTTTGGGGGACTGCGGGAGGGAAACAATGAGTGTGCTGACCCGAATCCAGGTGGATTTCAAAATCGCGGCTAAATATCGGTTGAGCGACAGCTATGCATGGCACCAAGCCCTATGGAAAGCCTTTCCAGAAATGAACAGCCGAACCTTTCTTTATCGGGTGGAACCTCGTGCGGAGGGTTTCCTCGTCTATTTGCTTTCGGAAATCGAACCCGAAAAGCAAGCGTGGGGAACTTGGGAAAGCAAGACCGTGGGCGAAGCCTTTCTGGGGTATTCGCACTATCACTTTCAACTTTGTGCCAATCCCACTGTAAAGCGAAAACGCGACGGGCGGAAAAATGGAACGCGCACCGCAATCTACGATCTCAACGAGCTGAAGAGTTGGCTCCGGCGCAAGGCGGAGCAGGGTGGTTTTGTTATCGACGAAGACACCTTGCAAATCAGCCCGCCTATCAATCAACCCTTCTACAAAAAGGGAAAGCGTGGCAATCACAAGCGCGTCGAGTTCCAAGGCACGCTTTGCGTGACCCAACCCAAAACCTTCAAAGAAACCTTTAACCATGGAATCGGCAGTGCCAAGGCCTTCGGCTTTGGACTGCTCGTGTTGCAACCCATCAAATAAATACAATTAGGAGAAATACAAATGAAAATCCTCGAACTACACATCCTGCAATCCTTCCCCGTCACTTGCCTCAACCGCGACGATGTCGGCGCACCCAAGTCCGCCATCTTCGGCGGAACACCCCGCGCTCGCGTCAGTTCCCAATGCTGGAAACGCGCCCAGCGAGAGATGATGCAGTCGATGAATGGGGAGCTGTTTGCGGCCAACCGGACTCGCTTTTTGATTCTTGCTTTGGAAGAGGCTTTTTCCAAAAAGATTGAAGACGATTCCGAACGGGTTCGCTTTCTGGCTCTGGCGGCGGCAGATGCCATCGGGACAATTGATAATATCGAAAAGGGAAATGTGAAAACCCTCCTCTTCTTTTCCCCGCAGGAATTGGTCGGTGTGGTGGATGCCATGCTTGAAATCAATTTCGAAAATAATCTGGCGATGGCGTACGATTCTAAACCCGACAAAAAAGCACTCAAAAAAGTTCAAGATAAAGCCAAAAAAGCGGTAAAAAAGTTTGGTGGAAAGGTGAAGGATGCCGCTGATATCAGCATCTTTGGCCGTATGGTGGCGGATGACCATTCGTTGATGGTGGAGGGCGCGGGCATGTTTTCGCACGCGCTTTCCACGCATAAGGTCAGCAATGAAATCGATTTTTTCTCGGCGGTTGATGATGTTGCGCCGGAAGATTCGGAAGGAGCCGGACATATTGGAACCCTCGAATTCAACTCCGCCTGCTACTACCGCTATATTGCGCTAAACCTTGATCTGCTGAAGGACGGCGATCATCTGAATCACTTTTCGGACGAGGAGTTTCAGGCCGTGGTGGATGCTTTTGTTCGAGCATCGATTCTCGCCGTGCCGGGCGCACGTAAAAATTCTATGATGGGCTTCAATCCGCCGGAATATGTGCTCGGAACCATCCGCGAAGGCCAACCCGTTTCGCTGGCCAACGCCTTCGAAAA
>JAJRRI010000146.1 GCA_024279685.1 Verrucomicrobiota bacterium
AAACCGGATTGATCTTCGAGAAAATATCGGCCTTTCTGACTGCGGTTTCAACTGCGCCGCAGTTGAACCCCGAAGAAAAATGGACTTGTGTGCTAAAAAAGGCCTTCCAGAATTTTTTAAAAGATGCCCACCTGCTCCCGGCCTCCGACGGAACCCAGCTTTTGCTTATTTGAAGCTTCCGTCAGGGAAGTTCAACTGCATTTTTTAGGATCAACCGCTACATCTTACCTTTAGCGAAGAATCTCTTCCTGTTCATATTCGGGAACGATACAGTTCCAGCCGTGTTGTTCGGTCAAATAATTGCGCAAGGCCGTCGCGGCTTTTTCTTCGCCGTGGGTGACAAATAGGGTGCGCGGCGGGGTCTTGAGCGATGAAATCCAGCGATTCAATTCTTCTTGGTCGGCGTGTGCTGAGAAGCCGGAAATCTTTTCGACTCGTGCCTTGAGCTCCAACTCCTCGCCAAAGATGCGGATGGTTGCGGGTTGCTCAAAAATATGACGGCCCAGCGTGCCGAAGGCTTGGTAGCCCACAAACAGGATCGTACTGTCGGAGCGGGCTATATTATTTTTTAGGTGGTGCTTCACGCGGCCACCGGTACACATGCCCGAACCAGCAATCATGATTGAGGTTCCAGATTGATTTGCAATCGCCTTCGACTGTTCGACCGTACGCGACATCACCAGCCCCGGGAAGTCGCACGGCTGATCGCCGGATCTCAATAACGCCTGCGCCTCTTCGTCGTAGAGTTCTGGATGCTTCTTGAAGACTTCCGTAATTTTAATGGCCATCGGGCTATCCACAAATACGGGGCACTTTGGAATGCGTTCTTCGTTCAATAAATTATTGAGATGGTAGATCAGTTCCTGTGTCCGTTCGAGCGAGAAGCTCGGGATAACCAGATTCCCACCCGCGTGATGTGTTTCGTTAATGATCCTCGCGAGCTCCCAAGGAATGTCGGCTACTTTACCATGAATTCGATCCCCGTAGGTCGATTCGATTAGTACATAGTCGGCCTGTTCGAACTGGCTGGGGTCGCGCATGATTGGAAGATTCCACCGGCCGACATCGCCGGAAAAAAGAAGGGTGCGCGTCTCGCCGCCTTGCACCACCGTCAGCTTAATTGAGGCCGATCCAAAAACATGTCCCGCTTCATGGAACTCAGCCGTGATTCCTTCGCCAATGAGGATCGGCTTGGCGTAGCCCACCTTATTGAAAAGTCGATTTGCCTTTTCGGCATCCTCTTTAATGTAAAGCGGTTCGTAGGCGAAGGGACTCTTTTTACCGGAGCGTTCGTGACGCCTCTGCTTGTGTTTGACGTCCTCTTCTTGAATATGCGCTGAATCGAGCATGATAATGTTAGCAATTTCCGCCGTTGCTGCCGTCGCATAAATTTTACCGGTAAAACCTTCCTTCACCAGCTTCGGCAGTCGGCCGCAGTGATCGAGATGTGCGTGGGTCAGGAGAACGGCATCGAGGGTGTTCGGGGGCACCGGGAAGTCTGCCCAATTTCGGGGTTTCAGATCGCGTTCCTGATAGAGACCGCAGTCCACCAGCAGGCGAACGCCGTTGGCCTCAACATAATAACAGGAGCCTGTAACATTTTTTGCCGCGCCGACAAATTTAAGTTTAATTTCCATGCCATGCTCCTGTTGTTCTGTGATTAATTTATTCGTCTAAATCTTCCCGATCGACGGCTTCGGTCCGACAAACGGACTGATGGTCCGTATAGGCCGCAATCATTGGATCGACCGCAAAATCGCCGGATTTCAAGCGGCGAATATTTTCGGTTAGTGTGTCCAAAAACCCCTCGATCATCCCCGGCTCATCCATCGAAATCAGACTCTTTTTCAACGTCTTGCCAACCTCTTTAAAGTCGCGCTGATAGAAAAGGTAACCGGCCTCCGTCATCGCATTCGCTTCGGGGGTATTGCTTACACCCCAAAAATAAGTCTGTGCGGCAAAGGCATAAATCGGGAGCTGGCAATCCAGGTTTCGTCGAATTTCATCCAGATAATCCTCGGTCTTACTGCGCACCCGACTGGATCCCTTGTAATCCAACACCCGTACTCGCTTTAGTTCGCCCGTCTCCGAAAAAATAAGATCCACTCGATCCATCGTGCCGTGCACTGAAATTGGAGCCAGTCCATCAATCTCTATCTTTTCAAAATCCATTTCAAACTGTGCTGGGAATCGGTTCTCGGCCGCACATGTCGCCACATCGTACCGCACAAAATTGAGGACCATTTCTAGAATTTTTTCCTGCTCCGCCGCCCAGACTCCCGGATGCCCTAATGGGGTTTGATTCATTCGACGCTTGGCGATCTGCGTGGCAAACTCCGTATATTTATGGAGTAGCTCCGGCACAAAGGTCACCAGCGGAATGGCATCGGTACCGCCTTCTGCACGCTTGACCCATCCTGTAGCTGTTTTAATCGCCCAATTCCGCGGGGCATCAATTTCTGATTCGTTCTTGGCGAGCGTTGAATAGATTTCTTGCAGAATGGAATGGATTAATCCACCGCGCTCCATGGGATCCGGTGAGTCATCTGCCAAACGCGGATCGCACAGGCCAAAGACCCGCTCTAGTAAAAAGATGTAGCGACACTGTGCCAGCACTTCCAACGCCGTTGGGCTGATTTTCTCCCGACGTTCGAACCAAGTCCTGATTTTTTCCTGCAAGGCCCCAATATGACCGCAATATTTCGAAGGAACCCGTTCATCGATGGAGGGTTCAAGAAACAGGTCTCGCTCCGCCTCGATGTTGAGCCGTTCCACTAACTGCGTCACCGATTGAACGGGGGGAAAGGTCTGCTTCGTATTTTCTAGGGATCTATCCTGCACCGCCGCTTGCAAAGCCTCATCCTTCGCACGGCATAATTGAATTGGAATGATCGGAAGGAACGACTCGCCCGGCATTGGAATCCGATCTTCAGGAGGGGTTTCTTGCTGAGCTTCCAGATGGTTAAAAAATACACTAGGGGGCAGACCTGATCCTTGAAGTTGTTCTATACGCCACTGGTCGTAAGGGCTCATCGTGATTTCATCATGAACACACCAACCGGCAAGGTTCCAGAGCTTGCGATAGTATTCCCCCGCGCCCTTTTCATTGCCCGCTTGGTCGACGGCTTGAAAGGAGAGCACAAGTTGTTCGCGCGCCATTCCAAAGGCCGAAAGAAACTGGATGGACTGTTGCTCGAAGAGGACATCAGCAGTAGGCAATGCCAGCTTGGAAAGGCTTCTCCCTTGCTCTTCGAGGTTCAAGCGAAGTGAGTGGCGTTCCTTGTCGCTAAACAAGGCATCCTGCTGCGGCACGCCGGGAAATTCGCCTTCGTTGAGACCGGCAAAGAGGACGAGATCAAAATCTAGGCCGACCGCATCGTCGCGGGGATTTAGAATCCAGACTCCTTGGTCGTGGCTATCGCGCGGACGTACGGTGGCGTTTTTCAGCAATTTTTCGAGCAGGTCGACCAGCTCATGTAAAGGCATTTGCTGTTCACCAAACCCTTCCAAAGCTTCGGCTATAGCGGCAAGGGCTTCACTATTAAAATGGTCTTCAGGTTCGACGATCCGTGTCTTGAGGATTTCCAACGCATCGACTCCTGAACGAGCGGGCTGAATCACCCGGTCGGCATCGAGGCGGGGTGGTGTTTTAAGCAACGACCTAACGTTCTCTTCCCGGTTATCGAAGTGGATGGCTGGGTTGCGAACGAGGTCAATAAAGACATCCCGCTCAGGGCGTAATGGAAAGGCGAGCCATGCAAAAAAGGCTTTGGCGCAGGGAGAAGAAAGAACCGGACGGCCGCGGCGAAAATAGTACGGAATTTGGAAGCGCCCAAATACGTGCGGAATGATGTCCTGCACGGTGCCGATGTTAGGAACTACGAGGGCAATCCGATTAGCCGGTAGGCTTTGTAGATTCCAACAAATGCGCCGAGCGAGGTCTTCAATTTCGCCGTAGGCTCCGGCGGAGCGAGAAAAAGAGATACGGCCGGCATCCTCAAGTTGCAGCACATCAGGATGATTGACCGCAAGCGCGTCGCCCAGATCCTCCGCCCAACCTGACCAAGGGTTTTCCATGATTTCGGCGCGGATTTTTTGACCCAATTTATCGGCGGCCATCTCCGCATGGGCGGGGGGCAAGGCGGATTCAATGCGCAGTCTCATTTTTTGGTTGAGCGCAAGAACACACGATTCCTCGAACGGATTAAACCAGCGCACAGAACGGAACGTTAACTGTTTGGCATCGCGCAACAGCGGAGGCCATTTTTCGCGGTTGCCTTTCAACAATTTTAAAATCGCGGTGTTCACATCGAGGACATCGCAAAGCCCCTCCTGCTGGAGCGTCGCGCGCCAAATACTGAAAAGCATGCCGAGTTGATAGAGTTTATGTTTTGGCGAACGGCTCAACATCCAGTCCATGATCCGGGCGGTCTCTTCGGGGAGTGCGGCCAATTCAACGAGAAGCTTTTCCAAGACATCGGCTAATGCAACTTCGGAGAGTAATCCGAGAGGTCCACCCTCCACAAAGTGACCTTGAGCCACTTCGACCACCTGTTTTCGCAGGAGCAACTCCTTAACCGCCCCGAGCGGTTTTCCTTTCAACGTAGCAAAGGGGAGGCAAAGCGTCCGGAGTCGTGCAAAAGTGGTATGGCCCGAGGCATCGATCCCCCCCCGTTCTAAAGCCTGCTCCTGTTGGTAGCGCCGTAACGACAGCTCGGTCGGAAAAACAATCAACTCTCGCTGGACGGTGGTAAAAGGCATTACAGCGTTTTAATGAAGCGCTCGATCCGGAACATGGCTTCTTTAATCTCATCGAGTGAAGTGGCGTATGAGCAGCGGATAAATCCTTCGCCGCATTCGCCAAAGGCGGTTCCGGGAACGCAAGCGACATTTTCTTCATCCAGTAACTTGAGAGAAAATGCCTTGGCCGTCATACCAAACTGACTAATATCAGCAAAGGCGTAGAATGCACCCTCGGGTCGGATACAAGGAATGTCCATTTCCGTAAGGGAGGAATAAATAAAATTCCGGCGCTTTTTATATTCGGCCTTCATATAGGCAATGTCTTTATCGGCGTGCTTGAGAGCCTCGACGGAAGCTTCTTGGCTAAGGACGGGAGCGCAGAGCATGGTATATTGATGGATCTTCATCATGGCATCGGTCAGTTCCGGCGGCGCGCAGGTAAAGCCCATGCGGAAACCGGTCATGGCCCAAGCTTTCGAAAAGCCGTGCAGATAAATGGTTCGTTCACGCATGCCCGGCACGGAGATGATACTAAAGTGCTCGCGATCATAGGTGAGCTCGTCATAGATTTCGTCGGTCAGCACAATGAGATCATGTTCAATGACGAAGGCGGCGATCTCTTCAATCTCTTTTTTCGATAAAATGGCACCGGTAGGATTGTTGGGATAGTTGAGCAGTAGCACCTTGGTTTTAGGCGATACTTTTTCTTCCAACTCGGCACGGGTCAGACGAAAGCCGTTTTCTTTTTGGGTCTGGACGGCTACCGGCTTGCCGTAAGCAAACTGGATGATGGGGTTGTAAGAAACATAACTCGGTTCGTGATAGAGCACCTCATCGCCCGGCTCAATGAGTGCGCGAATGGCGATATCAAGCCCTTCGCTAACCCCGACGGTGACCAGTACTTCGTCCTCTGGATTATAGAATATACCCGTTTTCTTCTCGATGTATTTTGAAATCCCGCGCCGCAACGACAGCAGCCCCATGTTGGAGGTGTAGCTAGTAACGCCGCGTTCGAGCGCCAGTACGGCGGCCTCGCGGATATGCCACGGCGTAACAAAGTCGGGCTCGCCGATACCTAGACTGATTACGCCTTCGCGCGAGCTGACGATTTCGAAAAAATCGCGGATGCCGGATCGAGGAATCTCGCGGACGGTTTTGGCAATCCGGCTATGGAGAGACTTTGAGTCGGTCATCACGCTCTCCTGTGTGCATAAGAATTCCATTTTGCTTATAGGTCTTCATCATGAAGTGCGTGGAGGTCGAAGTGACACCCGACATGGTGGCGAGCTTTTCACTCACAAATCCGGCGGCGTCGTGCATGGTACGTCCTTTGATGAAGAGTAATAGGTCGAACCCGCCGGACATGAGGAAAACAGAATCCACTTCTTGAAATTGACTGATGTGATCGGCAATGCGATCAAACCCTCCCTCCCTCTCGGGGGTGACCTTGACTTCGATGACGGTGGTCACCAACGACGCATCGAGCTTTTCTTCATTCACAATGGCCTGATAGGCACGAATGACTCCGGTCTTTTCATATTCGGCCATTTGGCTTTCTACGTCATCAACGGAAAGACCCAGCATTTTGGCGAGATTTTCCGGTGTTTCACGGGCATTTTTTTTTAGCAGATTAAGGAGCTCATTCATAATTTCACCGAGGGTTAAAGTTAGAGGAACCTAACGGTTTTGTGCGTTACGACCCAATCAAAAAAAACGCCCCGGTAGGCGGGGCGTTTGCATTCGGTCTTATAGGTCCGATTAAAAATCGTATGCAATATTGACGCCGCCGTAGAATTTTTCATCAGCTTCGTAAGGGTTAATTGTGCTAATGGAACCGCCTTCCACCAAGGTGTAAGTCAGGTTCAGAGCTACCGTAACGTTTTCCGTAAGTTCATAACTGGCGTTGCCGTAGAAATTATAATCGTTCCAGCCCGCATCGTGGATCCCGGCCCAGTAGTAGTCGTTGTAGGAAGTATTTCCCCACCCGGCGGAGACTCCACCTTCAACCCACAGATAGTCACTCACCTGATAGGGAGCCACAATATCAAACAAGATATAGACCCCATCGACCTCGGCAATATCACCGAAGAACGTAACAGAAGGAATGACATACTGGCTCCAGCTCTGAACAGTTGCCCGTGCAAATAATTCAGTCGTTGAGCGTGAGTTACGTCCAAATTGAGCCGTCCCAGCACCATTTGCTGGATATTGGTAGTTAATCAGTCCGATATCAAAAGTGACTTCGCTATAATCAAGCGGCAGCGTATAAGCCAACGAAAAGTTATATTCGGACATATCACCTTGAACACCCAAGTAGTTTTCCCCCAAATCATAGTTAGCCCAGAGATTCAGGCTTACTCCATACTGAGCAATGGTCACTTGAGGCTGAAAGACAAAATCATTATTCCGAACCTGTCCACGCCAAACGTGCGACGAAACTAATGCAGTCTCAACGCTCACTTGGACCTCGGAAGCATCGGAGCCCCCTTGCTCAATCATGACTACATCATCTTGAGCGTTCGTAATTCCAGCGGTTAATACGGCCGCCATTCCAAAAATAATTGCTTTTTTCATTATAAAGCCTTCCTCTAGTTAATTCCGCTCCCTAAACCCAACCTACCGCGCCCATCGCGATCGTTGCCTCAAACGAATCGTGAATTGTGCACTTGCCTCAGTCTCTTGCAACCCCTTTTTCCAGCAATCTACCCGTTAGCGTTGATTGTAACTACGCATAGCCCGCTGGGAGTCACGATCGGCTTCGCGTTTTTTGATCGTATCGCGCTTATCGACCACATTCTTGCCCTTGGCCAGCCCAACCTTTATCTTCACTTTACCGCGTACGAGGTAGATTTTCAGCGGAACGATGGTTAGTCCCTTTTCTCGAATTTTCGAATAGAGTCGTTCGATTTCCTTACGGTGCAACAGCAACTTGCGCTCACGGGTCTGGTTGTGATTGAACACATTGCCGTGATCGTAAGGTTGGATGGTACTTCCGACCAACCAGGCTTCCATGCGGTCATCGATATGAACATAGCCCTCTTGAATACTGACATGGCCCTGCTTGACGGATTTCACCTCGGTTCCTGTAAGCACAATGCCCGCTTCAACCTTTTCAAGAATATTGAAATCGCGGTGCGCCTTGCGATTAGTCGCCAGTACGCCCGAGCCAGAATCTTTTTTCTTTTTATTTTTTCCAGCCATTGGAAACCTACTATTACGTTTTAGGCACTACGTCTTAAAACAAAGCCAAAAGAAAAAGCCCAAAACAGGAGTGCTTTGAGCCTTTATAGTATTTGGATCTAAAGAACCTTCCTAATTAGAGGAGGATCGAGGTCTCGAAATCGAGATTTGAAACTTCGGCTTCTTCCTGAGAGAAAGCCATCTCGACGGTCAAAGCTCCGTTGATGATCTCTTTGAGTACAATATCGTGGTTGTCCTGCTCGGGATGGTCTTTTTTGACCATGGGGCGAGCTCCAGCATTCAGCTGGCGTGTTCGGTAGGAAATCAGATTAACCAGCAACGGTACGTTGGTGATTTTCTCCTGAGCCTTGTCCATATATTCCATATTCATACTATTTTCCCTCCTTTCAAGGGGTAAAAAAAACGGGGTGCAGTATAGCACCCCGCTTTAAGGCGTCAAACGCCAATTCCGATAGTTTCAGCGCCCTAAATAGATAGGGAAATGACCGGACAACCAGCGGTTATCCGGTCATCCAAACTACATCATGCCGCCCATACCGCCCATGCCGCCCATATCAGGCATAGCCGGAGCATCCTTTTCAGGAAGGTCGGTAATCATGCACTCGGTGGTCAGCAAGAGGCCGGAGATAGAAGCCGCATTCTGCAGTGCAGAACGGGTTACTTTAGCCGGATCAATGATACCGGCAGCAATCATGTCGACATATTCACCGGTCGCTACGTTGTATCCGTAGTTCTGCTTCCCCTTCTTGATTTCCTGCACCACGATAGCGCCCTCTTCAGCAGCATTGGCCACGAGCTGGCGAAGCGGGGCTTCAACCGCTTTACGAACAATGTTCACACCGATGGCTTCATCGCCTTCAGCATCGACTTTATCGAGGGCTTTCTGCACGCGGATCAGCGCAACGCCACCCCCAGGAACAATGCCTTCTTCCACTGCGGCACGGGTAGCGTGCAGAGCATCGTCAACGCGATCCTTCTTCTCTTTCATTTCCACTTCCGTGGCTGCGCCAACATTAATTACCGCAACACCGCCAGCGAGTTTCGCCAAACGTTCCTGCAGCTTTTCTTTGTCGTAGTCAGAGGTCGTTTCTTCGATTTGACGACGGATCTGTTCGATGCGCGCCTTAAGGGCTGCCGATTTTCCTGAACCTTCAACCAGGGTGGTGTCATCTTTGCCCACATTAATGCGTTTGGCCGTTCCAAGATCTTCGATCGTTACGCTTTCAAGCTTGATGCCCAGATCTTCGGTAATGAACTTTCCGTTGGTCAGTACAGCAAGGTCTTCCATGATGGCCTTGCGGCGATCGCCAAAGCCAGGTGCCTTCACCGCACAGACATTCAGGGTTCCACGCAACTTGTTAACCACGAGGGTCGCCAGCGCTTCGCCTTCGATGTCTTCGGCAATGATCATGAACGGCTTGCCGGTCTTGGCCACGCTCTGCAACAATGGAAGCATGTCTTGTAGATTACTGATTTTCTTTTCGAAGATCAGGATGTAGGGATCTTCTAACACCGCTTCCATCGTGTTGGCATCGGTCACGAAATAGGGCGAGAGGTAGCCTTTGTCAAACTGCATACCTTCTACCACTTCAAGATAGGTCTCGATGGATTTGGCTTCCTCAACGGTAATCGTTCCATCCTTGCCGACTTTTTCCATGGCTTCGGCAATAATATTTCCGATGGTTTCATCGCCGTTGGCGGAGATGGAACCCACTTGAGCCACTTCCTCGCTGGTTTTAACCTTCTTGCTGAGCTTAGCCAACTGAAGCACCATGGCCGTGACGGCCTTGTCGATTCCGCGCTTGAGGCTCATCGGATTAGCGCCCGCCGTTACGTTCTTCAAGCCCTCACGATAAATCGCCTCAGCCAGTACGGTTGCGGTGGTCGTCCCATCACCCGCGATGTCGGAGGTCTTAGAAGCGACTTCTTTCACCATCTGAGCGCCCATGTTTTCAAACGGGTTTTCCAGCTCGATCTCCTTGGCAACCGAAACACCGTCTTTCGTCACCGTCGGGGCGCCGAATTTTTTATCGAGGATCACGTTGCGACCTTTCGGGCCGAGAGTAACCTTGACTGCAGCGCTCAATTTTTCAACACCGCGCAACATGGAGTCGCGGGCTTCTACTTCAAATATAATCTGTTTAGCCATAATGAATTTTCCTTTTAAAATTTAGATTAGCCGATCACTGCGAGAATATCGTCTTCACGCATGATTTGGTATTCCTTGCCGTCCAACTTCACTTCGGTTCCGCCATATTTCGGCATCAGCACGATATCGCCCTTCTTGACGTTGAATGGAACTTTCTTCCCGTTATCGTCGATCTTGCCCGTGCCTACAGCAATGACTTTTCCTTCCTGTGGCTTTTCTTTAGCCGAATCAGGAATAATGATTCCGCCTTTATTAACTTCGCCTTCGATCAATGGCTCAACGAGCACACGTTCTCCCAATGGTTTAATCTTCATGGATCTACTTCTCCTTTTATTTGGTTATTCTACACGTTGACTTGAGACTGGATCATCGGATGAGCAGGAATACCCTGACCATCCGACGATCTCATCAAAACTATTTCTTTTCGTCTTCGTCGACCATTTCGAAATCGGCTTCCTCAACATCAGAAGCCTGCTTTTCGCCACCTGCTGCTTCGGCATCCGCACCCATATCCGGCGCGCCTTCAGCACCCGGTTGGGCTTGAGAATACATCTCCGTCGCGGCGGCTTGCATCTTTTCATTCAGAACATCAAGCGTCGTCTTCATTGCGTCATAATCTTCAGCCTCGATCGCCTTTTTAACCGGATCAATCGCCGCTTCGACTTCAGCCTTCTGCTCAGCAGAAACCTTATCTTCGTTTTCCTTCAGGAATTTTTCCGTCTGGAACACGGTGGAGTCCGCCTGATTTTTCAGATCGACCTTCTCGCGCAATTTTTCATCCTCGGCGGCGTGGGCTTCGGCATCCTTCACCATCTTGTCCACCTCTTCGTCGGACAAGCCGCTCGAATCGGTGATCGTGATATGCTGCGACTTTCCAGTCCCCAGATCCTTCGCGCTCACTTTCACAATGCCGTTGGCATCGATATCGAACGTCACTTCAATCTGCGGCGTACCGCGCGGCGCCTGTGGGATGCCATCGAGGTTGAAACGGTCGAGTGTTTTATTGGCCGCAGCCATCTTGCGCTCGCCCTGCAACACATGAATTTCCACCGCAGGCTGGTTATCCGCCGCCGTCGAGAAGATCTCATTCTTCTTGGCCGGGATGGTCGTATTGCGTTCGATCAGTGGAGTAAACACTCCCCCCATCGTTTCAATACCGAGCGTCAGTGGAGTTACGTCGAGTAGCAGAACATCCTTCACTTCGCCCTTCAAAACACCGCCCTGAATCGAAGCACCAATGGAAACCACCTCATCCGGGTTCACGCCTTTATGCGGCTCCTGACCAAAGATTTCCTTCACGGAATCCTGCACTTTCGGCATACGAGTTGAACCCCCTACCAAAATCACTTCATTGATTTCTGAAGCGTCCAGTCCCGAGTCGGCCAAACAGCTACGTACCGGCGTGATGGCTTTCGTGATCAAATCATCGCAAAGCTCTTCAAGTTTTGCCCGACTGAGCGTCATATTCAAATGCTTTGGCCCCGAGGCATCGGCCGTAATGAACGGCAAATTAATTTCCGTCGACTGCGAGCTAGAGAGTTCGCATTTCGCTTTTTCGCCCGCTTCTTTCAGACGCTGAAGTACCATTGGATCGGCGGACAGGTCCACGCCCTGATCTTTTTTAAATTCGCTCACAAGCCAATCGATGATCTTCTGGTCAAAGTCGTCGCCGCCCAGATGGCCATCGCCGCTCGTGGCCGTGACTTCGAATACGCCATCACCGATATCAAGGATCGATACGTCGAACGTACCGCCCCCAAGGTCGTAGATCGCAATCTTCTCTTCCGACTTCTTGTCCAGGCCATACGCCAGCGACGCTGCGGTCGGCTCGTTAATAATGCGGAGGACTTCAAGACCAGCAATCTTGCCCGCATCTTTCGTTGCCTGACGCTGGGAATCGTTAAAGTAGGCCGGCACCGTGATAACCGCCTGAGAAACCGTCTCGCCGAGATAAGCCTCCGCATCGGTCTTCATCTTCTGGAGAATCATCGCCGAAATTTCCGGCGGCGAATACACCTTGTCGTCGATCTTAACGTGCGCATCGCCGTTCTTGGCTTTTACCACGTTGTAGGGAACCAGATCAATCTCGTGCTCTACTTCGCTGAACTTACGACCCATGAAACGCTTGATCGAAAAGACCGTGTGCTGTGGGTTCGTAACCGCCTGGCGCTTCGCCGCAGTTCCCACCAAACGCTCGCCGCTCTTCGTGAACGCAACGATCGACGGAGTGGTACGTCCGCCCTCCGCGTTCGGGATAACCGTCGGCTCGCCGCCTTCCATTACCGCCATACATGAATTCGTGGTACCGAGGTCGATACCTAATACTTTTGATCCTGCTGTGCTCATAATAAGTCTCCTATGTTTTTAAATGGGTGCCATAACTGACAACCGCCCTAAAGCACCGAGTGTGCCAGCGGGTGTAACCAGCCATGCAGAATTCGTAATGTACTGAAAACAAAGGCTACATCTTCTAAAAATGGAAATTTAGGCCTCCAACTGCGGCGCCCAAAAACTGTGCCATTTATCTTTTTTTGGCACAATCCATGGCACACATGCGCCATCTTGGCGCACATTCCCCCGTCTGATTTTAACTGCAGGACATACGATTCAACAACATCGTACTTATCATTTATAATATATATTGACATTTTGATAAGTTATGCCATTTTCCCATTAACCAAGCAACGAAAGGGAACCCATGAACGAACTAGTCATAAACCTAATGCGACTACGCAAGTTGAACAACTTGACCCAGCAGAACGTGGCCGATGCCGCAGGTATCAGCCGCGTGGCCTATCGTAATTTGGAAAAGGGTAATGCCGATCCTCGCCAAGGCACTTTGCAGGCATTGGCGAATGCACTGAATGTTTCCGTATTCGACCTGCTTGCCCCCGTTCGTAAACTAAAATCCTTACGCTACCGCGCCAACAAAAAAATGAGCGAACAGGAACTCGCTCAAGGAAACCAAGTCGTCGCTCGCGCCGGCAACTGGCTTCAGGACTTCAACGAACTGGAAAGTGCACTCAACAACCAACGCCCAAACCAACTCAAGACCTTCGGCCGGGGGATCAAACCGGAAAATGCCGCCGCCAAGCTGCGCGCTGAACTACTCGGAGAAAACGCCAAGTGCGATTACGTGCCTGACATCTGCGAGCTACTCGAAAACGCCGGCGTAAAAATTTTCCTGACCGACTTCCAAATGTCGGAACTCTTCGGGCTTTCCATCGGCGAGGCCGACGGCGGTCCCGCCATGATGATTAACACCGGCAAAAAGATTTCCGTCGAACGGCAGATATTTTCCATTGCCCACGAACTCGGCCACCTCATACTGCATAAAGAAAGCTATGGAAAACCCTCGGAGAAATTGAACGTTGAACAGGAGCATGAAGCCGATCAATTCGCCGCCGCCTTTCTGATGCCCGAGGTGCCATTCCTCGCCGAATGGAATGAAAACCGCGGTCTGCACTGGGTCGATGCCGTGCTCAAAACCAAACGGCACTTCAAAGTCAGCTATCAAGCCGTCCTGCACCAGCTCATCGACATGGGTAAAGCCGAGTCCCCCGCTATTTACAAAAAATTTAGGGCTGACTACGAAACCCGCTACGGAAAAAAGCTCCACTGGAAAGAAGAGCCGCCCATCAATCCTGTACCACAGCCCCCTACCGCCAGCGGCTCGCCTACCCCATCGCAAATCCGCCCTACCGAAGAACCCCGCCAGCTCGACCCGCTCGACCTCATGGAAGACCGCCTCGGCTCCCTCGTCCACGATGCAATCGATCAGGAACTCATCACCACCAGCCGCGCCGCCGAAATTTTGGAAGTTGATATCGAAGAAATGCGAGAGCGAATGAAATCGTGGAAAGTCGTTTCGTGAACCTATTTTCCGCAAAGAACGTAGACGATGCATCCTGCTTCGTTGCGAATGAAGGGATGATTTTGTTTAAC
Source organism: Verrucomicrobiota bacterium (assembly GCA_024279685.1). Taxonomy (GTDB): domain Bacteria; phylum Verrucomicrobiota; class Kiritimatiellia; order Kiritimatiellales; family Pontiellaceae; genus Pontiella. Next base: position 14,039 of record JAJRRI010000146.1, read on the forward strand.
CGCAAAAAAGCGCATAGAACACAAAGAAGCGATAC
>JAJRRI010000147.1 GCA_024279685.1 Verrucomicrobiota bacterium
GATCTTGCTTTCATGATCGCAACGCCGAACGAACGGATTGAAAAAATCGTGAATGAGCAGGTGGCTCAATGCTCAGAGAAGCCGTCGCGATTAAGCGTAGTTTGCGGTCATGCACGCGCGACGATGCGGCAGGCGGAGGTGGCGATCGTGACGTCCGGCACGGCGACGCTCGAAACGGCGCTGATTGGAACGCCGCACATTCTCGTCTATAAAACCAGTGCGTTCACCTATTGGTTTGCCAAGGCCGTGGTAAAAATTTCTCACATTGGACTGGTTAATATTGTGGCCGGACGAACGGTCTGTCCGGAGTTAATTCAGCACGATGCGACACCGGACGCCTTGGCCAAAGAAACGGCCAAGCTCATGACCGCCACCCTTGAGCGCACAGAAATGCTCAAGGGCTATGCCGAAGTCCGCCAGCTCCTTGGCGAATCCCCTGCCGCTGAAAATGTGGCGGCGATTCTCTGTGAAGATTAGAGAATCAGCATGCAGTCGCCATAGCTGAAGAACCGGTATTCCTCCTGCACGGCTATTTCGTAAGCGTGGAGCATGAGTTCACGATCGGCGAAGGCGGACATCATCATTAATAGCGTGGATTTCGGGAGGTGGAAGTTGGTGAGGATGGCGTCAACGTTTTTAAATGTGTAGGGCGGATAGATAAAAATATGGGTGGAGCCTTCTGCGGCTTGGATCGGTGAGACAGATTCTAGCGTCCGCACACTGGTGGAGCCGACCGCGATCACGCGCCCGCCGTCCGCTTTTGCCGTGCGGATGGTTTGGGCGGCTCCGGCGGAGACGGCATAGCGCTCGTGGTGCATCTCGTGGTCGGTAATGATTTCCGCCGAGACGGGCCGGAAGGTGCCGAGGCCCACGTGCAGCGTCAACTCGGCTTTTGAAATACCTTTGTGTTTCAAGGCCTGAAAAATCTCATCGGTAAAGTGCAGTCCGGCCGTGGGCGCGGCGGCGGCGCCGGGTTCGGAGGCATAGACGGTTTGGTAGCGCTCTCGGTCGGTTTTAATCTGTTCATGGGTCTGTTCTTTGCGAGTAATGTAGGGCGGAAGGGGCGGCACGCCTTCTTCGTCGAGAATTTCCATGAGCGGGCGTTCGGCCTCGATCTTGAGTACGGCCTCGCCCTGTTCGCCATCATAGAGCATCGTGGCCTGCGCCTTGCCAGAACAGAGTTCTAATCGATCTCCAACCTTGGGTCGGCGTGAAGTTTTCATGAGCACCTTCCACTCGCCCGGCTGAATTTCTTCGAGCAAGAGGAGTTCCACCTTTCCGCCGGAGGCGACTTTATGGCCAAAGACACGGGCGGGAATCACCTTTGTATTGTTGAGCACAAGTACGTCTGGAGCGTGTAGGTAGTCGACGATATCGGTGATGGTTTTATGTTCGATGAGTCCGGAATCCCGATGCAAGACGAGCATGCGTGCCATATCGCGTCGTTCGGCGGGATGCTGGGCAATCCGTTCTGGGGGTAGATCATAGTTGAATAGGTCAGTTTTCATTGGAGTAGGTTTCCTTTCAAAGGTTGGAAGCATACGTAAGCTGGGAAGGAATTAAAAGGGCTTCTGGATTGGAATAAAAGGGGAGTACCCGAATTTCAAAGGGTACGCCTTGCCAGCAAAACCTTCGTTCGGTATGTTCCTCGGAGATTTTTAGTTTGAGGAGAGTGGGCGATGAAAATTTTGGTGGTGGGCAATGGGGGTCGAGAGCATGCCTTGGCCTGGAAACTCTCGAACGACAGCACAAAGCCGGAGTTATTCTGTACGCCCGGAAATGCGGGGACGGCGGAACTCGGAACCAATTTAACGCTGGGTGTAACCGAGATTGATGGCATCAAGCAGTGGTGCATTGAAAATCAGCCCGGACTCGTGGTCATTGGTCCAGAAGCCCCGTTGTGCGCCGGTATGGCGGACGTGCTGGAGGCGGAAGGCTTCCGTGTATTCGGCCCGAACCAGGCCGCCGCCGAGTTGGAAGGCAGTAAACAATTTGCCAAGGAAATTATGAAAGCGGCGGGCGTGCCGACCTCGGCCTACGAAACCTTTACCGATCCAGATGCCGCCTGCGCTTATGTTCGCGAGCGTGGTGCACCGATTGTGATTAAGGCCGACGGCCTTGCCGCAGGAAAGGGCGTTACCGTCGCCGAAACCATCGAACAGGCCGAAGCGGCCATCCGCGACGCACTCGAGGGTCACGCCTTTGGCGAGGCGGGAGCTCGCGTGGTGATTGAAGATTTTTTAATGGGCGAAGAAGCCTCCATCTTAGCCCTGATTGATGGTGAAAATGTAGTCATGCTCGCTTCATCGCAGGACCATAAACGCATCTTCGAAAAGGACAAGGGCCCGAACACCGGTGGCATGGGCGCGTATTCCCCGGCCTCGATCGTCACTGAAGCCGTCCTCGAGAAAGTAAAAACGGAAGTGTATGACCGCACGCTAGCGGAGTTGAAAAAGCGCGGGATTACCTATAAGGGCGTACTCTACGCGGGGCTGATGGTTGATCAAGGCCAGCCGAGCGTGGTTGAATTTAATTGTCGGTTTGGCGATCCCGAAATTCAAGCTATTTTGACCCGTTGGGAGGGCGATATGCTTCCGGCCATTAATGCGGTGATCGATGGAACCCTTTCCGAAGATCTGATTGAGTGGAAGCCGGAGCACAGCGCCTGCGTGGTGATGGTCGCGGGCGGTTATCCGGGGGACTATTCCAAGGGCGACGAAATTCAGAACATAGGTAAGGCCAACGCGGTGGATGACACCGTCGTTTTTCACGCGGGAACGGCACTCGATGGCGACAAGGTCGTGACGGCGGGCGGGCGCGTATTAGGGATTACCTCGCTCGGGACGGATTTACCGGATGCGCTTTCGAAAGCGTACATCGCCGTCGAAACCATCAGTTTTCAAAAGGCTTTTTATAGGAATGACATTGCACATCGAGAATTGACTCGTATGCATTAAGCGACACAAGGAAAGGGTAGGTCGCCGCATCGCATCCTGCATGAAGCAACTGACTTTTTGAGAAGTGTAGTGAAATAAGTATCGGTGCAAAAACCCCATATAGTATACCGCAGTAGAAGAGGCGCAGCCTATGTTTAAAGCAATTTCGAGCAAAGTTAGTTTTCCGGGCATGGAGGAAGAGGTCCTCAAGCTCTGGAAGGATCAGGATACCTTCAAAAAATCGCTAGAGATTCGCAAGGAGGGCAAGGAGTTCGTCTTCTACGACGGCCCACCGTTTGCGACGGGACTTCCGCATTATGGCCACCTGCTGGCGGGAACCATTAAGGATATTATCCCGCGCTACCAGACCATGCGTGGCCATTACGTTTCGCGCCGCTTTGGCTGGGACTGCCACGGGCTACCGATCGAAGCGCTGGCGCAAGACGAGCTTAATTTGGCGGGAGCCCCTGCCATTCAAGAGGCGGGCGTGGATGTCTTTAACGAGCAGTGCCGCTCGATGGTGACCACCTATGTTGAGGAGTGGGAAAAAACCGTCACGCGCATGGGCCGCTGGGTTGATTTTAAGAATGACTATAAGACCATGGATAAATCGTTCATGGAAACCATTTGGTGGGTCTTTTCTGAGCTGTGGAAACAGGATCGAATTTATAAAGCCCATCGGATCATGCCCTATAGTTGGAAGCTCAATACGCCGCTCTCCAATTTTGAGGCGGGGCGCAATTATCAAGATGTACAGGACCCGGCCATCACGGTTCGTGTCCGTTTAATCGATTTTGAATTCGAGCAGGCCAGTGCGCTGATCTGGACGACCACGCCGTGGACGCTGCCAGGGAACCTTGCCCTCTGCGCCGGTCCGGAGATCGACTATGTGGCGCTGAAGAATAAAGAAACCCAAGAGATCTTTGTATTGGCCGCGGCGCGCGTTTCGGCTTACTACAAGCAGGAAGAGGACTATGAAATCCTCAAGACCTATAAGGGCGCCGAGCTTAAGGGAATTAAATACGAGCCGATCTTTGACTTTTTCGAAGACAATCCCAATTCCTTCCAGATTCTGAACGACGATTTTGTTTCGACCGAGGACGGCACGGGCATGGTTCATATGGCCCCAGCCTACGGTGAAGATGACTATCGTATTTGTCGTGCGGTCGATATTCCGCTGGTCGACCCGCTGGATGAGGATTGCACGTTTACCGCTCAGGTTCCCGACTACGTCGGACGGTTTTGTAAGGAGGCCGACAAGGCGATCATCAAAGCCCTCAAGCAGGGCGGCGCGCTCATTCATCAGTCGACGATCCAGCATAGTTATCCCTTCTGCGAACGCACCGATACGCCGCTGATTTATCGTGCCATCGATGCGTGGTATGTGCGGGTGGAGGATCTGCGCGAGCGGATGCTTAAACACAATTCAACCATCCATTGGATGCCCGGCCACGTGGGCGAAAAGCGTTTTGCCAACTGGCTGGCCGATGCCAAGGATTGGAATATTAGCCGCAACCGTTTCTGGGGTTCGTGCATGCCGGTTTGGGTGAATATCTAGGATAAGGACGATATGATTTGCATTTCATCTGCGGCTGAGCTCGAAGAACTTTCCGGCGAAAAGGTGGATGATTTACATAAACACTATGTGGATAAAATTCTAATTAAGCGCGATGGAAAAACCTACAAGCGCACGCCGGAGGTGCTCGACTGCTGGTTCGAATCTGGCGCCATGCCGTACGCGCAAAACCATTATCCGTTTGAGAATAAAGAACATTTCGAGGCCAACTTTCCGGCGGACTTTATCGCCGAAGGGTTGGATCAAACCCGAGGATGGTTCTACACGCTGATGGTGCTTTCCACCGCGTTGTTCGATAAGCCTGCATTCAAGAATGTGGTCGTAAACGGCCTTGTATTGGCTGAAGACGGCCTCAAGATGAGCAAACGTCTGAAGAACTATCCCGACCCGATTCTCGTCATCAACAAATATGGTGCGGACGCACTGCGTCTCTATATGATCTATTCGCCCGTCGTACGAGCCGAGTCGTTGCGGTTTGCAGAGGAAGGGGTTAAGCATTCGCTTCGCCACCTGCTGTTGCCGTGGTGGAATGCCTACTCGTTCTTCATCACCTACGCAAATATCGACGGCTGGTCGCCGGAGCAATCTGTACCCGAACGCGACAACTTGATGGATCGTTGGATTCAGAGCTCGCTGGCTCGTCTTGAACAGCAGGTGACAGATTCGATGGATCGTTACGACCTCCAAGCCGCCGTCCGCCCCTTCGTGGCCTTCATCGACGATCTAACGAACTGGTATATTCGCCGCTCGCGTCGCCGTTTCTGGAAGTCCGATGACGATGGCGACAAGATGCAGGCATACTCCACGCTCTATGATGTGCTGCTGGGTCTTTCAAAAATTGCCGCGCCGTTCACTCCGTTTATTTCGGAGACGATTTACCAAAATCTCAAGACGGACGACATGCCGGAATCGGTGCATTTATGCGATTTTCCGACGGCGGCCGATGCCAAACGGGACGAAGTGCTAGAGGGTCAAATAGCGGTGGTGATGAAGGCCGTGGAGCAAGGCCGTGCATTACGTGCGGAGTACACGCTGAAGAACCGTCAGCCACTTGCGAAGATGCACGTGGTGTGCGATGACGAAAAGCTACTCGCTAATATCCAAGAGTTGGAGCACTTAATCGCTGACGAATTGAATGTCCGTGCGGTCGAGTTTTCAACCGATTCGTCGGAGTTGGCTACGATCCAAGCGAAGCCGAATTTTAAAAAACTGGGGCCTAAACTTGGCCCCTTGATGAAAAAGGCGGTCCCTTTGATCGGGGGGCTGTCCGATGAACAAATTGCTGCCCTCGTCTCCGGCGAAACGGGTGAGGTTGAGCTGGAAGGAAAGGTCATCGAATTAACCGCTGCCGACATCGAGATCGTTCGTAAGCCAAAAGAAGGACTCGCGGTGAGCGCGGAAGGTTCGCGGGTGGTGGGTTTGGATACGCAATTGAATGACGATCTGATTTCTGAAGGTTTGGCGCGTGAACTGGTCAATAAGATTCAAAGCATGCGCAAGGAGATGGCTTTAAAGGTCAC
>JAJRRI010000009.1 GCA_024279685.1 Verrucomicrobiota bacterium
ATTTGACTTGGAAACCACGGGCACGAAACCGAAAGAAGATAGGATTGTCGAGATCGGTGCCGTGCTGTTTGATGGGTCACGTTCGGTGAAGGGCTATGGCACACTGGTCGATCCGGGGATCGCGATTCCCCCTGATGCATCCGCGGTGAATGGAATTAGCGATGAGATGGTTCGTGGTAAGCCGCATGTGAAGGATGTGCTGGCCGATTTTGCTGAGTTTTGCGGCGAATTTCCGTTGGTGGCCCATAATGCACCCTTCGATTTTAAGTTTTTGTTGGAGGATATTAAGTTGCACCGAGCTCCGGCGCCGAAAGGAGTCGTGCTGGATACGCTCCCGCTGGTGCGTAAGATTTTCCCAGGGCTGCCTAACTATCGGCTGGGAACGTTGGTGCGTCACTTTGGCTTTCCCAGCGGCACCTTTCATCGAGCCGAGGAGGATAGTGCCTATTGTGGGTTGTTATTTGCTAAGATTCTAGAAACGTTGGAAATGCGTCGCGCACCTTGCCTTGAAGCGGATATCGTCCGTATGATCGGTCGGGAAGAGCTTCGCTTTCCGCAGTATGCCGCACAACCTGATCAGCTCGACCTATTTTAAGGATAGTAGCACTGCGTCGCATTAAATATCCGGAGCTTCTTCGTCTAGCTCGCGCAGGATCATTTCGGCGGGCGTAAGATATTTCTTATCGGTGTTGCAGGTTTTACAACAAGGTACGCAGTTGCTTTTGACGCTTTTTCCACCGCGAACAACGGGGAGAATATGATCCATGGTGAGCTCCGCTGGCGGGAAGGTCTGGCCGCAATAGTGGCAAGCCCCTGGGGCAAGCCGTTGCTTCCACCATTCACTTTTTCGCAATACTTTGGCTTTGGCACGCTCGCGGGAAACATGCTTGGGGTCTTTCTTAATTTCAATCCAGTCGGACATGGCAGAAATCTAGCTCTTCGATCCCGAAACGCAAACACATATCGAGGGGATGTTGTGTGTGATCTGAACTTAATCTGAGTTTGGGGGTCTTAAACACGGAGGATTTACGATGAAATTGAATCAGTTCATAATTATGTCTACATTAGCGATAGGTACGGTTTGCGCCAGAGGGGAGGACTCGATGACAAATAAGGTGGTGAAGAGCGATCAGGAGTGGAAGGCCCAATTGACGGGGGAGCAGTATCGGGTGACTCGAAAGAAGGGCACAGAGCGGCCTTATTCAGGTAAATATTGGGACCATAAAGCGTTAGGGATCTATTCGTGCATCGGGTGTGGAACGGATCTATTTCTATCGGATACCAAATTTGATTCAGGATGCGGCTGGCCGAGTTATTTCAAGCCAGTGAATGACCATGTCATTACCGAGCATCGCGACACCTCGTTAGGAATGGTTCGTATCGAGGTGGTGTGTAGCACGTGCAATGCGCACCTCGGCCACGTCTTCCCGGATGGCCCCCCGCCGACGGGTCTACGTTACTGCATCAACTCAGCCTCCATCGACTTCCGCGAAGCCGGAGCCTCGAAAGAAAATTCAGCTTCGGAATGAGGCCTATTTTTTCATGCCGCCCCTATCCTGATCCTTTTTGTAAGGATCGTTTAGTTTTGAAGGCGAGGGGTATGGAAAGAAACCATGAGTAACGCAATCCTTGAAAATAAACCCAAAATCTTTGGCCTAGAGAAAGATAAGCTTAGCGGATACATTCAACCGAAGCGGTTGAAGGAGCTATGGTTTCATACGGGCACGGTCTGCAATCTGCGATGCCCCTTTTGCTTGGAAGGCTCACACCCAGGTTCTAACCGGCTCAATGCGATGACTCTGGCGGATATAAAACCCTTTATTCAGGAGTCGCTGGCGTTAGGAGTGGAGCAATTTTCTTTCACAGGGGGTGAACCATTTGTGATCCCCGACATGGTTTCGATTCTTGACTATGCACTCGATTTTAACCCTTGTGTGGTACTCACCAATGCGACCGAGCCGTTGCTCAATCGGCTACATCAGGTGGTGTCTCTGGTGAATAAACCTTTTTTACTCGGCTTTCGTGTGAGTCTGGACTATCCCGATCCGACGGCGCATGACGCGGGCCGAGGTCAGGGTAATTTTCATCTATCCCTGCGGGTTATGGAGCAACTTCATCGGTACGGGTTTAAGGTATCCGTGGCTCGTCAAAGCGTGGAAAATGAAGATGTGGCTGCGATTAATCGCGCCTATGAGCCTTTTTTTGAGGAGGCGGGCTTGCTGGCTCATACATCTATTGTGGCCTTTCCAGAATTCCTTGAGCCGGATTCGCATCCCGCTGTGCCGTATATTACCGAGGCGTGCATGACGACCTATAAGACGGCTGAGGAACGCGATGAAATGATGTGCAATTTCTCTAAAATGATTGTAAAAAAAGACGGACAGATGCGCATCTATGCCTGCACATTGGTTGACGATGATGAGGCGTATGATTTTGGAGGAAGCCTTTCGGAAGCGATGAAAGTTCGAGTGATGCTCAAGCATCACCGCTGTTATACCTGTTTCTCCACAGGGGCACCGTGTAGTGAATTTTAAATATAAAGGATGAAATATGGATTCAATTTGTAAAACGGATAAACACGAAGAAGTGAGCGCGTACTACGGAGAAACGCTCGAAAAATCGGACGATCTGAAAACCAATGCCTGCTGTACGGTGAAGGCATACCCTCCGCGTATTCAAGAAGCACTCGGCATGATTCACGATGAGGTGCTGGAAAAATACTATGGGTGTGGACTGACCCTTCCAGATGGATTGGAAGGGTTGCGGGTGCTCGATCTGGGCTCCGGCTCCGGGCGCGACTGCTATCTCGTCTCCTATCTGGTGGGAGCGCAAGGTTCGGTTGTCGGTATCGATATGACCGACGAGCAATTGGATGTTGCTCGGCGGCACGTCGGTTATCACACGGAACGATTTGGTTATGCCTCGCCCAATGTTGAGTTCAAAAAAGGGCTGATTGAAAAATTAGACGAGGTGGGGTTGGAGGACCACTCGTTTGATGTCGCCATTTCAAACTGTGTCATCAATCTATGCCCAGACAAGCCCGCAGCGCTAAGAGAAATCTTTCGTGTGTTGAAATCCGGTGGCCAGTTTTATTTTTCGGATGTCTACTCCAACGAACCCGTACCGGAGCACCTCGTCGACGATCCCGTGCTCTACGGCGAGTGCCTAAGCGGAGCCCTTTCGGAATCGAATTTCATTCAAATGGCGCTTGATTCTGGATTCCGTGAGCCGGTGGAAATCGAACGTTCGGTCATCACCATCGACAACGAAGAGGTCAGCCAAAAAGTCGGCGATCTCAAGTTTCATTCGATTACTTACAGTATACATAAAGATTAAAAAGAAGAAGCCCCAGAAGCGGAGGGTGCTGTTCTCGCTTTCGGGGTATCGGCTACACCGTGCGCGATAAGATCGCCATTCAGGAGATTTCAAATATACGTGGGTTTATGTTCGGACTCGTTTTAACCCTGATTGTCGACTCTGCCACGGCGGAGCTGTTCAATGGATTCGCGGTTGAAAACGCGACGATCCCCGTAGTACAAGTGGATGGGTTTGCGTGGTAGACCTTTTACCCTGAGGCGGAAAGAAGGGGCGCCGAAGCGATCACTGGCCTCATCGGAAGGATCGAAATGCCTCTTTAATCAGAGGTATTTTTTTCATTTACAGCTTGTATCACAGGCCTTTACGCCTATTATGACGCGCTTAAATTAATAGGGAGTGCAGTTTTTTTCGGTCGAGTGGCCGGACTGTTATCTTTCGAAGAGTAACTTAACAAAGGTTTGGGAGCGCGTGTTCCCGCTTTATTATGGAATCAACAACCAACACAACCATGGGTGTAGATGCTGCAGCCCTTGAAGCAATGTACGAAGAGACCCTCAAGAACTTCACTGAAGGGTCGATTGTTAGCGGTAAAATTCTCAGTGTCATCGACGGCGACGTACTGATCGATATTGGCTACAAGTCCGAGGGCACCGTCTCCGCCCAGGAATTCTCTGATCTGGAAGAAGATCCGATCGGCCAGGAAATCGAAGTTTCCCTCGAACAACTTGAAGATAAAGAAGGCATGATTGTCCTCAGCAAGCGCCGCGCCGTACAGCAGCGTGCATGGGATTATGTCGTCAACGAATGCGAAGAAGGAAGCCTCGTTGAAGGCAGCATCAAAAACATTGTTAAAGGCGGCTTCATCGTCGACGTCGGCGTGGATGCCTTCCTGCCGGGTTCGCAGCTTGATGTGGTTCCTGTACGCAATCCCGAAGAACACTTGGGCAAGACCTATGAATTCCGCATCCTCAAGATTAACCTTGAACGCAAGAACATCGTAGTGTCCCGCCGCGAGCTCATCGAAGAGTCCCGCCGCGAGTCCCGTCGCAAGATTTTGGCCGAAATTCAGGTGGGCCAGCTCCGCAGCGGACAGGTCAAAAATATTACCGATTTCGGGGCCTTCGTCGATCTCGATGGAATCGACGGCCTGTTGCATGTCACCGACATGACGTGGGGTCGCATCAACCATCCTTCCGAGATTCTCAAAGTGGGCGACCAGCTCGAAGTAATGATTCTCGACGTGGATCTAGAGAAAGAGCGCATCAGCCTCGGCCTCAAGCAGACGCTCGAAAATCCGTGGGAAGATATCGAATCCCGCTTCCCGATCGGTGCACGTGTGAAAGGCAAGGTAGTCAACCTCGCCCCATACGGAGCCTTTATTGAACTTGAAAAAGGCATTGAGGGCCTCGTTCACGTTTCTGAAATGTCTTGGACCAAGCGTATCCAGCGCGCGGCCGACATCCTCGCCCTTGGCGACGAAGTCGAAGCCGTCGTTCTTAGTGTCAGTTCCGACGACAAGAAAATCTCCCTCGGCATGCGTCAGGTGGAAGACAACCCATGGGAAATCGTGGCCGGAAAATATCCAATCGGTTCGCTCGTTAAAGGGCAGGTTCGCAACTTCACTTCGTACGGCGCGTTCGTCGAACTCGAAGAAGGCGTTGATGGTATGATTCACGTGTCCGATATGTCTTGGACCCGCAAGGTCAACCATCCTTCCGAAATCCTCCAGAAGGGTGAAGAAGTCGAAACCGTTGTACTTGAAATTGATTCCTCTAGTCAGCGCATTAGCCTCGGCCTCAAGCAGGCTCAGAGCGATCCGTGGGCCGGTATTGTCGACCGTTATCCCGTTGGTGCGAAAATCAAGGGTCTGGTTACAAAGATCTCCTCCTTCGGCGCATTTGTTGAAATCGAGGAAGGCATTGATGGCCTCGTGCACATCAGCCAGATCAGCGATGAGCATATTGAGAACGTCAAAGATGTTCTGAAAGTAGGCGACACGATCGAAGCGCGTGTTGTGAAGGTTGATCCGGTCGAGCACCGTATTGGTCTGAGCATCAAGGCTGCTAAGGTCGATGACGATAAGTTCGAAGTTGAAGAAGGCATGCTCGAAGGCCTTCAAGCTGGAGCTGAACTCGTCAATCTTTCTGGAGCGTTTGATAGTGCCTTCGGGGACCAACTCGAAGAGTGGCATCCTGGCGATTCCGCCAAAAAAGACGAAGAGGAGAAATCCGAATAGGGATTTTTCTTCCGATGTTCAAAAAGCCCGCCCCAACCGGCGGGCTTTTTTTTTGTTTAGGCAGAATCCTTAAATCGAAGCCGGTTTTTTTGTGACTTCCGACTGCATTTCTGGCTAAATACGCTCTTTCTTGTTTAGGATTTATTTTCACACGAAGGTCGGACGTGCCAACTCTTCGTGCCTTTACAGCTTGAGTGGCGATTGAGAGCGGGTGTGAAACTCTTTTTGAGAGGTAGGTTTATAGTATGAATATGGAAGAACAACTGGATTTTTTATCCTCGCGGGCGGTCGATTTCTTTTCGCGCGATGAGCTAAAAAAGAAGCTTGAGAAGGCCGCCGCCGAAGGGCGTGGACTGCGCATTAAATACGGCGCCGACCCCTCGGCACCGGACATCCATCTCGGCCACGTGGTAGGGCTGAATAAACTGCGTGAATTTCAGGAGATGGGTCACACCGTTGTTTTCATTATCGGTGATTTTACGGGAATGATCGGAGACCCTTCCGGCCGTTCCCAGACTCGAAAGCCGCTCACGAAAGAGCAAGTGGCAATTAATGCCCAAAGTTATCAGGAACAGATCTTTAAGATCCTCGATAAAGAAAAAACCGAGATCCGCTTCAACTCCGAATGGTGCGGTACAATGTCGTTCGAAGATGTAATTCGCCTTTCATCGCATGTCACCGTGGCGCAGATGCTCGCGCGGGACGACTTTTCCAAGCGCTATGCCGCCAATCAGCCGATCTCGATCGTCGAGTTTCTCTACCCGCTCGTGCAGGCTTACGACTCCGTCATGGTCGAGGCTGATTTGGAACTCGGCGGAACCGACCAACTTTTTAACTTACTCCTCGGCCGCGAGCTACAGAAGGTAATGGGGCAAGTTCCGCAATGTGTCATGACTCTGCCGTTGATTGAAGGGCTCGACGGCGTGAAAAAAATGAGCAAGAGCCTCAATAACTATGTCGGCGTTAATGAACCCGCGCGCGATATGTACGGCAAGCTCATGAGCGTACCCGATGACCTAATGTGGAAGTATTTTGAATACATCCTCTGCTGGCCGAAGGATGAAGTCCAAGCCATGCACGCCAAGGTGGTCCGTGGGGAGCTGCATCCACGTGCCGCGAAGGATAGGCTCGGGCAAGCTGTGGTCAAACGCTTCATCGGCGAGGCAGAGGCGCAGAATGCCTCGGAGGAATTTACGCGTATTTTTGCGCAGAAAGAACTGCCAGACGATATTCCGGAAGTGATTTTTCCCGCCGAAGAGATCGGTCTGCTTGCTCTGATGGTTCAAGCTGGGCTGGCAAAGAGCAACGGCGAGGCGCGGCGGTTGGTTACGCAGGGTGCCGTAAAGATGAATGGCGAGAAAGCAAGTGATCCCCGCATGCAGCTTGTTCCAGAGGATGGCATGGTGATTCGTTCTGGAAAGCGCGGGTTTGTAAAAATAAAGATGAACGAGTAATTCGTTATGCGTAATGGCCGAACGAGCGGGGTTACGAAGTACGAAAGAACACGGAGAATTGAGCAATGGCTGGACATAGTAAGTGGGCAAATATTAAGCATAAAAAAGGCAAAGCCGATGCCGCGCGCGGTAAGGTTTTTAGCAAAATTGCCAAGGAAATCATGGTGGCGGCGAGCGCCGGTGGCGGAAATGTGAGCGACAATATTTCGCTGCGCGCACTGGTCCAAAAAGCCAAGAGCGTCAGTATGCCGAAAGATAATATCGAGCGCGCCATTAAGAAAGGTACTGGCGAACTCGAAGGCGGTCAGCTGACGGAAGGTTCCTATGAAGGCTACGCCGCTGGCGGAGTTGCGGTGGTGGTGAAAGTACTGACCGACAACAAGAACCGATCCGCCTCCGAAGTGCGCCACGCCTTTACGAAGGCGGGGGCTAATTTTGCGGAACAAGGGGCGGTGAGCCGTATGTTCCAGCGCAAGGGGCAAATTTTTATCCATAAAGATAAAATCGATGAAGACACGCTGATGGATCTCGTGCTGGAAGCCGGTGCAGAAGATTTGAAGACCGAGGGCGAACAGTTCGAAGTCATTACGGACCCGAATGATTTTCTTACTGTTTCGGAGGCTATTACGACGGCAGGCATCGAGATGGAACAGTCGGAAGTCACGTTGATTCCGGATCTTGTGGTTGAGGTGACGGAGTTGAGTAAAGCCGAGTCGATCATGCGGTTTGTGGATGCACTTGAAGGGCTTGACGATGTTCAGGATGTGTATACCAATTTTGATATTTCCGATGAAATTGCCGCGCAGCTTGCTGCGGAAGAGTAGCCCGAAATTAAACCTTTGAAGGATTTTCTATGAATGAATACGCGCAGCAATTAACGGTATCGCAATCGGAGCCTAATGAACGGGCGGCCTTTATCCGCCGCACCTACGCGCATCTGGCCGGAGCCGTACTTGCCTTTGTGGCACTTGAAGTCTACATGATCAACTCGCCTATCGCTGAGATGTTGCTCCAGGTCATGTCTATGCGCTTTGGTTGGCTCATGATTCTGGGCGGATTCATGATTCTCGGGCGATTAGCGACCGGATTAGCTTCCGGCGGAGCTTCTCCGACGATGCAATATGTTGGCCTCACGCTCTACGTGATTGCCGAGGCGGTGATCTTTGCGCCGATCCTATGGATTGCGGTTCATTATAGCTCCCCCGATGTGCTTCCCATGGCTGGGATTCTAACCGTGTTGCTTTTTGGGGGGCTGACCCTGGTTGTCTTTACAACAAAGAAGGATTTTTCATTTCTCGGCGGCATTCTAAAGATTGGCTTCATGGTTGCGCTGGGATTAATTATTTGCGCAGTGCTGTTCGGCTTTAATCTGGGTCTGGTTTTTTCCGGAGCCATGGTGTTGCTGGCTAGTGGAGCCATTCTCTACGACACGTCAAAAATCCTGAAAAACTACGGGACCGACCAGCACGTTGCGGCGTCCCTCCGGCTCTTTGCCTCGGTGGCGCTCCTCTTCTGGTACATTCTTCAGATTGTCATGAGCTTCTCGCGGCGGTAGTCGATCGGAATTATTCGATCACTTTCTCCAGCCGGATGTCGAAGATGAGGGTGGCATGGGGGCCGATTGTACTGCCGACCCCGCGCTTGCCCCAGGCGAGGTTGGATGGAATAACAAACCGGAATTTCCCGCCTTCTTTCATTAGCAGCAGCCCTTCCTTTAGACCTTAAATGGCTTCGGCAATCGTGAAGGTATCCGTTTCGATGCTACCGTAGGTATTTTTAATCACGGTTCCGTTCGCCAGCAGAATACGTTGATTGACTTCCACCGTGCTCCACTCGTCGGGGCTTTTCCCCGTGCCGAGTTCTTGAATGGTGTATTGGAGTCCACTGGCCGTTTCGACGACATCGAGCTTCGCGCGGTTCTTTTTCAAAAACGCTTCGCTCTCCGCACGGTTTTGCCCGGCGCTTCCGCGAGTCTTATGGCTGTATCGTTTTCTTCCCATTATATCCAATTACTCTGATTCGTATGATGACTCGCACTCGCGCCCTATCGGTTGCTTAAGACGCAAAGCCACCGAGACTCTTTTCAGGTTCCTTGCTTCGTGACGTTGTGCCTTCGTGTGAAACTAATTCCAGTTAAGTTAATTGAGTATTAGAACACATAATTTGTGAATGTATTCTTTTTAGGCTAGGGCGGCGTTGACGATTTCTTTCGCTTCGGCTTGGATCTGTTTGAGGTGCTCTTCGCCCTTAAAACTTTCGGCGTAGATTTTGTAGATGTCCTCGGTGCCGGAGGGGCGCGCGGCGAACCAACCACTTTCAGTGCAGACCTTGAGTCCCCCAATGGCCGCGCCATTGGCGGGCGCATGAGTCAATTTGGCGGTGATGGGTTCGCCGGCCAGCGTTTCGGCGGTAACCTGCTCGGGGGAAAGCGCGGCGAGCTTGGCCTTTTCTTCGCGGCTGGCAGGGGCATCGATGCGGTCGTAGACCGGGTTCCCGAATGCGGCGACGAGTTCCTGATAGTGCTCGCCAGGATCTTTGCCGGTGACGGCGAATATTTCGCAGGCGAGCAAGCAGAGAATGATGCCGTCTTTGTCGGTGGTCCAGACGGTGCCGTCCTTCCGCAGGAACGAGGCCCCCGCGGACTCTTCGCCGCCAAAGCCGTAAGAGCCATCGACGAGGCCATCGACAAACCACTTGAAGCCGACGGGAACCTCCTGCAGATCACGGTTTAGTTTTTCAGCCACCCGGTCGATCATGGACGAGCTGACGAGGGTCTTGCCGATGGCGGCCTCCGCGCGCCATTCGGTACGATGGCTAAAGAGATAGTTGATCGCAACGGCGAGGTAGTGGTTCGGGTTCAACAGGCCGGCGGATTGAGTGACGATGCCATGGCGGTCGTAGTCAGGGTCGTTGCCGAAGGCGATGTCAAAGTCGTCCTTGAGCGCCACCAAGCTGGCCATGGCATAAGGGGAGGAGCAGTCCATCCGCACCTTGCCGTCGCGGTCGACGGTCATGAAGCTAAAGGTGGGATCGACGGTGTCGTTGCGGACCGTGAGGTCGAGGCCATATTTTTCGGCAATCGGTTTCCAATATCGCAGGCCCGCCCCGCCCATGGCATCGGCGCAAATCTTGAGGCCGGATGTACGGATGGCCTCCATATCGATCACGTTAACCAGATCGGCCACGTAGGGCGTGATAAAATCATAGCCCACGGTGGTGTCGGCGGCGAGCGCATCGGCATAGTAGAGGCTTTCGACTTCGTCGTTATCCTCGGCCAGCAATTCGTTGGCGCGGCCTGCGATCCAACGGGTGACATCGGTATCGGCTGGGCCGCCGTTGGGCGGGTTGTATTTGAAGCCTCCCGCATCGGGCGGGTTGTGCGACGGGGTGATCACGACGCCATCGGCGAGGCCCTCGGTGCGGTCTTTGTTGTATGCGAGAATTGCGTGGGAAATAACGGGAGTGGGGGTGTAGCCGCCATCTTGGTCAATCAGGGTGGTGACGCCGTTGGCGGCGAAAACTTGTAGGGCGGTCTTTTCGGCGGGGGTGGAAAGAGCATGGGTATCCTTGCCCATGAAGAGCGGGCCGGTATAGCCCTGTTCGGTGCGGTATTCGCAGATCGCCTGTGTGATCGCCATAATGTGGTCTTCAGTAAAGCTGGTATTCAGTGAAGTTCCGCGGTGCCCGGAGGTGCCGAAGGCGACTTTTTGATCGGGATTCGTTACGTCCGGCTGCGTTTCGTAGTAAAGGCTGACGAGTTCGGCGATATCGGTTAAACGTTCTTTTGTAACCGGTTTTCCGGCATTGGGATGAATGGCCATAAGGATTCCTCTTTCGGTTTGGGCTCAAAAGTGAATGAATTGCTTAGCAAAGTTGAGTGAGAGACTCAATCTCATAAAGATAATTAACCGCAAATATAGATGGCGGAAATCCGTCCTTCTTCATCGAAAAGGCCGATGGATGGCTCCACTGGCCTCGTGTGTTTCCATTTGAAAACTAGATCAGGAAAAAGCGGCGGATGCCAAAAATTCCCGCGCCAAACACGCCAACCAAGGCGAGCACGGAGGGTTCGGGGATAACGCCAGTTCCGACCAGGGTTCCGGCTTCCGTAGCAACAAACAGATCGTACTCCCCAGAGGGCATGACTTGGAATAGAGCAGAACCAATACTTGATCCGGTTCCTGCGTGCAATCTAATCACATCGCCCACAAAAATATTAATCGGATCCACTCGGAGCAGGGAATCGAAGGGAGTTGGAGTTTATTCGTTCGAATTCGCCGGTGTTGGCGGTTGAGTTTCCTTCATCGATCACAAAGTACCGTAATGCGGCATCCGCCGTGACGGTAAAGGTTACACCCTGCGCCACATTGATCGTCATTTATTGAACTGTAGGAAGCGGAACGAAGGGTTCATCGGTTGTGGTAATCAGCACCGCCTGCGCAATTCCGGCCGCCAGCAGGCTGGCGGCGAGAATGAGGTATAGTTTTTTCTTCATGATTTATTTTCCTTATTTAATTTTGCGCGACCGTTCCGAATGAGCGGTCTGCGCAGTAGGTGGATTATTATGCAGACTGGAGGCCAACCCCAGCAGAAATCTGCGAAGCGTTCATTGATGATCAAAAGAACGCGAAGCTTGGAGCTCTTTCTGGATCCGTTTTGATCGCGAATGGAGAGGGAGAAGCGTTGTTCTACCCCTTCGGATGGATCAAGGGGTTTCTGATCTGAACGCCTTTGAATTCATGTTCGGTTTCACCATTGTACCAAACTTGTCCGGGGAGGCATTTTTCGTCACCGACCGTCTTTTTAAAGTTTTTGATTCCTTTTAAAAAGTCAGGGTGAAAGGTGGCGGAGGATTTGATTTCGACGGGGATGAGTCGGGTTCCCTTTGGAATCAGTAGATCGACTTCTCGCCCGTGCGAGTCTCTATAAAAGTATAGATGCGTTGGGTTGCCGGCATTGGCGAGTTGTTTGACCTGATCCATGATAAGGAGGTTTTCGTAGAGGTTTCCGCGCAGGGGGTCTCGCTCAACCTGATCGATGGTGTGCAGGTTGAGCAGAAAGCAGGCGAGTCCGGTGTCTGTGAAATAAAGCTTGGGAGATTTGATGACCTGTTTTGAGATGTTGGCAAAATACGGGGGGAGTTCAAAAAGGATGTAGCAGGCTTTGAGAATGCTGATCCAACTCTTGATGGTGGTGGCTGAAACCCCGGTGTCGGAGGCGAGCGAGTCGTAGTTGATGAGTTGACCTGTCCGCCCCGCTAACAGTCGGAGAAGGGTTTCGAAACGGGATAGATCTTTCAGGTGAATCAGCATTCGGAGATCTCGTTCAACATAGGTCGATAGGTAGGCGCGGTAGAATCGACGAGGATTCAACTGGTTTTCATGAATCCGGGGGTAGAACCCATTCAGAATATGTGAAAATGCCGAGCCCTCTGGGCGATGATATGCCTGTAATTCGTGGAGCGAAAATGGAAGGAGTTCCAGTACGGCGGTGCGTCCGGCCAACGATTGCGTGACGGCTTGATGAATGAGGGGTTGATGACTTCCCGTCAAAATGAACTTTCCGGGGACAGGGTCGTTATCAATGGCTCCTTGGAGATAGGAGAGAAGATCTGGGACACGTTGGACTTCATCGAGTATGGCTCCTCGGGAAAACTCGTTAAGCAGCGTTCGTGGGTCTTGTTCCGCCCGAAGCCGAACGTCGGGATCTTCAAACGAAAAGTAGGGTAGATGTGGGAAGGTTGTTTTTGCGAGGGTGGTTTTCCCCGATTGCCGCGGGCCGAAGATCGTTACGGCCGGATATTCCCGTGCGCACTCGGTGAGTTCTTTCTGAAGGGCTCGAATAATCATGCGGGCAGTATAGACAAAAGTGAATAAATCCCAAGTTAAAGTTTGGATTTATTCAAAACTCGGAAGGGGCGCAAAAAAAGGCCGGTGAATTGCTCCATCGGCCTTGCGCATTTCCAAAGGTTGGAAAATTAGATGAGGAAGAAGCGGCGAATACCGAAGACTCCTGCTCCAAATACACCGACCAAAGCGAGCACGGAGGGTTCTGGGATGACGGACGTGGCTTCGAGACGGTTCCACGCGTTACCTGAGGTCTTGTCTATCCCTGAAATAAGATCGATGCTGTTGACGACGGACGTATCAAATGTTCCTGAAAAAACGAGCGTCCCCGAAAGTGCATCGCCTGCTTTAAAGCTGGTATAAGAACCGGGCGTGTTCCACGTATACATGGAATCTGATTGGTCGCTACTGTTCATAATCTGAACGGCATTGATGGCGGTTCCATTTTTTAGAATAGAGCCCGAGTCGAGTGCGACATCACTACCGAACCAATTAAATGCGACCCCTTTAGTGGTAGCAAAGTTTGCTTTGATCGCGATATAGCCCGGAAGTCCAGTGGCGACTCCGACGCTATCGGCATCAAAGGTGCCGCCCAGCGTAAGGGTTAGCCCCGTATTTGTGAATTCGTCAATGGTTAGAATGAGTGCGGCTTGTGCGATTCCTGCGGCCAGCACGCTGGCGGCGAGGATGAGGTATAGTTTTTTCTTCATGATTTATTTTCCTTATTTGGTTTTGCGCGACCGTTCCGAATGAACAGCCTGCGCGATAGGAGGGGTATGTTGCAGTCCGCAGGCCAAACCAAGAATCAATCTGCGAATCGTTAAAAAAGCACGACGAATCGTTCGTTGGGCGGAAAATTGCGTTGTTATTCCGTATTTAGGCGGTTTGCCGAGTCGCGGTTTTGCGATGGTTTTTAGACGGGATAACGGGATTTTCAAGGCGTGCGATTAATCACTGCTTTTTCACAACCGTTCACTGCGTTCTCTAGAGAAGCCCCGTGGGCTGAGACTGCCCGAGGTTTTATAGTTCTCCTTCTTCTCGGAGTGACTTGTCGCGACCCGTTAGTGAAACGGGGGTAAAATTCAGGGTAGACTTGAGGGACGATGCCTTCCACACCAGCGAGGAGAGTGGCCTTCTGCGGATACCCCCGATGCGACCGATTTTAGTTTTTGAGAGGCCATGGTTGAAAACCATACGTCTTACTGTACAGTAAGGAGCAATAAGAGAGGTTTTTATGGCGACGGCAACGATGACAAGTAAAGGGCAGGTGACCATTCCAAAGCAAGTGAGAGAGCAGTTGCATCTTCATGCCGGCGATCGAATCGAGTTTTTGGTTCACGGGGATTCGGAAGCACGGCTGAAACCAATCACGCAAACGGTGAATGAAGTTTTTGGTTGCTTATACAATCCGGACCAGAAAACAGTGAGTGTGGAGCAAATAAATGAGGCGGTTGCTCAGGGATTTCGGAAGCAAAATAGATGATCGCTCTGGATACAAATGTTTTGGTTCGTTTTTTAATCCGTGATGATGAAGGTCAGGCTCAATCTGTTTTAAAGCGGTTCCTACGGGCGGAGCAGGCGGGCGAAACATTTTTCATTCCGCTGGTTGTTGTTCTTGAAGTGGTATGGGTTCTTGAAAGTGTGTATCAGAAAGAGCGCGGGCAGATTCTCACTGCGGTTGGAGAAATGCTTCGGCTTAAAATTTTTAAATTCGAGCGTAATGAGGTGGTGCGACGAGTTCTCTCGGATGGAAAAGAAAAGCGGTTTGATCTGTCAGATTTGATCATTGCCCTCTCGGCTCAGGCTTGCGGCTGCCGATCCGGCCTCACCTTCGACAAGGCGGCCGCCAAGCACACCTTTTTCAATTTGTTGAAATGAAAAAGGCCGATGGATGGCTCCATCGGCCTTGCGCGTTTCCAAAGGTTGGGAAATTAGACGCGTGGGAAATAAAGGCGCACGCCGAAGAGGCCTGCACCAAACACGCCGACGAGGGCGAGCACGGAGGGTTCCGGGATAACGGGATTTTCAAGACGTGCGATTAATCACTCCTTTTTCACAACCGTTCACTGCGTTCTCTAGAGAATCCCTGTGGGCTGAGACTGCCCGAGGTTTTATAGTTTGCCTTCTTCTCGGAGTGGCTTGTCACGACCCTCTAATGAAACGGTTGTAAAAAAATACATTCGTTGCAAGAAACCGGCTCATAGAGACAACGCTGCATCGCTTGTTATAGGGCTGGATCTACGCGAGCCAATCCCCGCATGAATATAAAAAAGGCCGGTGGATTGCTCCATCGGCCTTGCGCATTTCCAAGGGTTGGAAAACTAGATGAGGAAGAAGCGGCACGGAGGAAGAGGGGTGGTTTTGGAGTAAAAACGCTGCGCCTCTGCGTTGATAATTGATCCTGCAAGTGGGGGCCGCGTTATTGAAGGATCGCTTTGAGGCGGCGCAGGGCGGTGGGGCCGATTTCGAGCGTGTGTTGGTTTTTGAAGGTGATGGTTGCCGTGCGCTCGGGGCTCAATGCTGAAAAGGAGTCGATCTGTTTCCGGTTGATGATGGTGGAGCGGTCGAGCATGGCGAAGAGGCGGACGGGAAGCAGCTCGGCCCATTCCTGCATGCGGCGTGTGCAGAGGAATTCTTCGTTGCTTTCGGTGTGCACGGTGGTGTAGTCGCGGTCGGCGATAATCTGGATGATCTGGTTGAACAAAACCATTTGGGTGGTGCTGCCGTTATTTAGGGGCAAGGCGTCGGAGATCCGGTCGAGGTGGGTGGCCTCCAGATCGGGAAGGCGATTGAGGGCGCGGTTGAGTTTTTCGGGGGTGATGGGTTTGGTGAGGTAGTTGCTTACCCCAATTTCGAAGGCCTGGAGCGCATGTTCATTGTAGAGGGTGCAACAGATGATGTAGGGCTCGTAGTCGAGCTTGTGGAGGTGTTCGAGGCTATTGCTACATTCGAGTTGGATGTCTAATAAAATGAGATCGGGGCGTACGCTATTGGCCAGCTCTAATCCCTGCTTGATGGTGCAGGCGGTTCCAACGCGTTCGAACGCGTTGAACTCCCCCAGAAGGATCTTTAGGTTTTCCATGTCGAGTTCGTTGTCTTCGATGATGATGGTTTTCATGGGGCTCCTTCCTAATGGGTTTGCTCCAAGGGAATGGTAACGATGAATCGGGCTCCGGCGGGTTCGGCTTGTTCAACTTGGATCGATCCGTCAAGAAGCTGGGTGTTGCGGGGGACAATGGAGAGTCCGAGGCCAGTACCCTTCCGTTGCGATAAGCTTTTTTCTTTTTGGGCGACCAGGTCGAAGATCAATTTGCGCTCTTCGAGCCGGATGCTCGGCCCTTGATCCCGCACATCCATTGCCAGGACTCCCGCCTGAATGGAGATTTCGACCGTGACCACCCCGCCCCGAGGGGAAAACCTGATGGCATTATGAAGCAGGTTCATCAGAATTTGCGACAGGCGGGTGTGGTCGGCCTCGATGGTGCTGCCGGGCGGGGATACGCGCATTTTTATCTCCACCCCCCGTTCGTTGGCTTGGGGTTGGGACAAGTTGGCTATGTTTCCGCACCAGTCGTCGAGATCCATGTTTTCCGGGCGCACGATGGCCTCGTCCATTTCGAAGGTGGAAAAATCGATGAGATTATTGATCATCAACATGAGGAATTTGCTTCCCGCGTTGAGCTGGTCGAGAAAACGGATGAATTGGTCTGGCAGATCCAGGCTTTCGCTATGGTGCCTTAAGATATGCGATAGACTGATGAAGGCGCTGATGGGAGACCGAAGGTCGTGGCTGACGTTGGCAATGAAGCGGCTTTTTTGGCGGCTAGTTTCTTCGGCGATTTCCTTGGCCTGTTGCAGTTCGCGGTTGGTGGTTTTTAAATGCTGTTCGGCGCTGCGTCGCTTGGCGATTTCCCGCCCGAGGCGAACATTCAGAATCCGCAGATAGATGGAGATCGAAACCAGCAAGAGGATGAGCGAGGCCGCGCCAAGGGTGGATGTCCAAAACCATTTGGGCAGGGTGTAGGGGCGGGTCTTAAAAATAAACCCGCCTAAGTCGGGGGTCTTTTCCAGCAGGCCGGTTTCGAGATAGGTCTCCGCAATATGCTGCCAGCGTGCCGAACACATATAGCCTGGGGTAACCAGTTTCGTCATGAGATCCTGGGTGATGCGGGCTTCGTAGAGCAGATGCTCGCGGGTTTTTTTGCAGGGGTATTCCTTCAGAATCAAATCGATGGCTTCTTCGGGGTTGCTGAGCGCCTCTTCCCATCCGCGTAGGGTGGCTGCGCGGAAACGCTTCACGACCCCTTTTTTGTTTTTAACCATCTGCTGGGTGGTGAAAAAATTATCTCCGTAGAAATCGATTCCGTAGGAGCGCGGGGAGGAGATGAAGTAGTCGACCCCCATCTGATCGAGTGTATAGGGCTCGTCGGTCAGATAGGCCGAGATGGCGCCGGGGTTGTGCTCAAGCCGCTTTTCGGCATGGCAGGGACGGTTCGTTATATTCAATTGATCCAGCGGAAGGCCCTTCCGCCGAAGCATGGCGAGTAGATCCCCCGAATGGGCTTCGAGCATAATCGGATCCCCCTGCAGCCTCTCCAGGGTGTCGGAGGGTTTGTTGGCTCGCATGATCAGTACGAGCGGGGAATGTTGGTAGACCACGCCGAGCACCACGACCGGTTTCCCCGCAGCATAGTCGAGCAAGAGGCTACTTGTGCCCACGCCGAAATCGGCCTTTCCCGAAAGCACCTGTTCCGTCACATCCATCGTCGGAGATCCTTCGCGAATCTCCACTTCGAGGTCGGCCTCGCGATAGTAGCCCTTGTGCTTCGCCATGTAGTATCCGGCAAACTGGAATTGGTGCGTCCATTTGAGTTGCAGCACCACCGGCTCGACCTCGTTTTCATTCGCTCGGGATTCTGCAAAGGCAAAAAAACAGAGCCCAGCCAAAAGGAACCGACCCTGAAAAGGCCAGCATGCTCCCGAGGGAACTGTTTTAAAGAGTTGTTTCATAGAAATGAATCTATTGAACCCTTGGGTATTTACAAGAGAGTTTCCTTGTCGGTTTCCATAGGAAATATTGAGCGAGCGTGATAGCTTCCCGCTTCATTTAAGTTGAATGGCGGAAGGACATAATCGAGGAGAACGGATGATTGATGGAAATTTTGAACAAAAACCAGACCCCAACCTAGAGGCTTTGAAAAAGATTTTGGAGAGTGGATTACTGCCGGTGGCTGTGGCGGGTGTATTGATTGTGGCCTTTTTTTCCTGACGATCCGAATTGATACGGTGAGCGGGGAGCAGGTGGGTGTGATGCTCGACCGATTCACCGGTGAAATTACGGTGGTCGAAGAGTCCGGTGCAAAAGTCTATAACGGCATCCGTCACTCCTTTTCAGTGTTGGATAAAACGCTCCAAACGTTAGAAATGACGGAAGCCGCCGGACGCGGCGACCGGAGCGGAAAAGACGATTTAAAAATTAAAACCATCGATGGCTCCGATGTCTATGTGGATATCAAGGTGCAGTACCGCATCATTCCAGAGCAGGCCGACTTGGTGGTAATCTCCTCCGGACTCCGTGAGAATTATAAGCAGAAGTGGGCGCGTGACTATGCCCGCTCGGTCGCCCGTAACTATCTCGGCGAACTGACCACCGAGGAATTCTACGACACCTCGAAGCGCGATGCTAAGCTGGGTCTAGCCCGCAACGACCTTAATCAACGGCTCAATCCGTTTGGGTTGAACATTAATAGCATCGTGATTCCCCGCCGCCCGCAGTTCTATGCGGAGTACGAGGCGATGATCAAAAAGAAAAAGCTGGCCGACCAAGCCGTGCTCTACGAGCAGTCCAAGGCCTTGGCCGCCAAGCAGAATCAGCAAACTCTGATTATCCAGCAAACCAACCTCAAAAATGTGGCGGTGGAGCAGTATGAAGGCGCGATGCGCCAAGCGGTGATCGAGTCCGAGGCGCAATCTAACCGACAACGCAAGGAGTCGGAGGCCTACTATGAAAAAGTGACCATCAACGCCACCGCGAAGCTCTATGAGCAAATCCAGGTCGCCGAGGGAATCACCGCGCAAAAAACGGCCGAAGCCGAAGGGATTAGCGAAATGAATAAGGCGCTCTCCGCTCCCGGTGGACGCAACATGGTGAAGCTCGAATATGCCCGAAAGCTACAGGGCATCGTCATTTCTGGAAAGCCATTCACCATCGAAGGGCACACGGAACGGTTCGAACATCTTAAAGGCGCCGCATCGGCCGGCCGCTAATCGGGGAAAACAGTCATGAAAATCATTAAAATTATTTCATATATCGTCATCGGGTTCATTCTCGGCGGTTTGTTGATCTTTAAATCGCTCACGGTAGATATTCCCATTGGCCAAGTCGGCGTGCGGATTCAGCAGTACGGGCTCTTCGGGCAAAAAGGAGTGGTCGACCAGGACTTCGGCCCCGGCTGGCATCGAAAATTAGGACCGATCGACAAGTGGGAACTTTTCGACAGCACCGTGCAAACGCTGGAAATGACCCGCGAGCAAAACCGCGGAAGCGATCGCAGTGTGGACGATGTTAAGGTGCAGTCGGCCGATGGGTACGCCATCTCGCTCGACGTCACCGTCAAATACCAGATCGCGGAAGGCAAGGCCAACCAGCTCTACCGCAAACTGGGATCGGGATCAAAATATAAAGCGATCGTTCGCAACGAAGCTCAGAGTGCCTGCATGGGGGCTTTCGGTGCTATGAAGACGGAGGACTTTTACAATCCCGACCGGAGGCGGCAGGCCGCCAACGATGTGCGCGAAACGCTTGTTGCGACGCTCGGGATAAAAAACATCGATGTCATCGATGTGCTGATTCGTTCGGTGCAGTTTGACCCCGAATATTAAAATAAGATCCGCCGGAAAAAATTGGCCGACCAAGAAGTAGAACTCAATAAGTCCATGGCGGCCGCCGAGCGGATGAGCGGAAAGACGCAGGTGATCGAAGCCGAAACCGCCAAGTTGGTAAAGCTCGTCGAGAAGGAGAAAGAGGCCGAACTCATCAGCATGAAGGCGGAAATCGACCTTCAAATTGCTACGATCCGCGCCAATGCGAAACGGTACGTCACCGAAAAAGAGGCCGATGCTGACCTCATCAATGCGGAGAAAGGAGCTGAAGGGCTATTGAAAGTCCGCATGGCCGAAGCCGCCGGGGAAAAGTTGCGTAACGAAGCCATGCAGGGGAGCGGCGGAAATATTCTCGTGGCCCTCGAAGCCGCCAAGAACCTGAATATCACAACCCTCGAAGTCTCCACCGTCGAGAACGATTTTCTCGATCTCGACGCGATGGCTTAAAAGCTCGGTGCTGGATCGGCAGAATAGCCGAACTGTCAACTTGAGCACGGATCGGAAAAAGGGCATGTTCTCGCTTTCATTCAATACTTAACGGAGAAAAATAATGGCCTCAGCAGCAGCACGACATATTTTAGTATCAAGCGAAGACGTTTGTTCGGATTTGAAAAAACAAATTTCGGACGGTGCGGATTTTGCCGCGTTGGCGAAAGAACACTCTTCCTGCCCCTCCGGTGCAGAAGGTGGTGCCCTTGGCACTTTCGGTCCAGGACAGATGGTAAAGGAATTCGATGAAGTCGTATTTAGCGCTCCCGTCGGCGAAGTACAGGGTCCCGTTAAAACACAATTCGGCTACCACCTGCTAGAAGTCACGCATCGCGCGGACTAAAAATGAAGATAGAGTCCCCCGGCTCCATTGCATCGGTTGAGCCGTTCGTACGAAACGAAGCAGGAAGCTTCGTCTGCGTTGACTCCCTGTAGCTTGCTGCGGGGCGTTTTTTTAACACTATACTGGAGAGCATTATGGCATCAGCTGCAGCTCGTCATATTTTGGTGGCAACGGAGAAGAAATGCGCAGATCTCAAAAAGAAGATCGATAAGGGCGTGGGTTTTTCGATCCTTGCGAAGGCGCACTCGACGTGCCCATCGGGCAAGAAGGGCGGGGCTATTGGAATGTTTAAGCCGGGACAGATGGTGAAGGAATTCGATGCCGTCGTTTTCAGTGCTCCGATCGGCGTAGTGCAGAGCCCGATCAAGACGGAATTCGGCTACCACCTGGTGGAAGTCACGAAACGCACGGACTAATAAAACGTAGATGCGCCATCCTGCCGCATTGCGTTAGCGCAGTTCTGTTCGTGAGCAACGAGGCTGGAAGCGCTCGTTTATGCTGAGGGCGGAACTAAGCCAAATTTTCGATACGCCAAGGCCGTGGCCATACGGCCTTGCGCGGTTCGTTGCAGGAAGCCCTCCTGGATCAGGTAGGGTTCGTAGACCTCTTCGATCGTGTCGGCCTCTTCGCCGACCGAGACCGACAGCGAGCCTAGCCCGACGGGGCCGCCACCAAACTTTTCAATAATGCAGGAGAGGATGCGCTTGTCCATCTCCTCCAGCCCGTCGTTGTCGATGTCGAGCAGGTTGAGCGCCTTGTCGGCGATCTCGCGGGTGACGATGTTGTCGGCCTTGACCTGCGCATAGTCGCGCGCGCGGCGCAACAGGTTGTTCGCAATGCGCGGCGTACCGCGCGATCGCGAGGCAATTTCCATGGCCCCCTCCTCGTCGAGCTCCACGCCGAGAATTTTTGCCGAGCGCTTAATGATGATTTTAAGGGTAGCGGCATCGTAATAGTCGAGACGATTGACCAGCCCGAAACGTGATCGCATTGGAGCCGAGAGCATCCCGGCGCGGGTGGTGGCACCGATCAAGGTGAAGGGTTGGATGTTAAGTCGAACCGAACGTGCGGTGGGGCCTTGGTCGATCACGATATCGATTACAAAATCCTCCATCGCCGAATAGAGATATTCCTCGACGGATCGCTGCATGCGGTGGATCTCATCGATAAAGAGGACATCGCCGCGTTCCAGACTCGTGAGCAATCCAGCAAGGTCGCCGGGTTTATCGATAACGGGGCCGGACGTACACTTAATATGGGCATCCATCGATTCGGCTAAAATGTAGGAGAGCGTAGTTTTTCCCAGCCCCGGTGGGCCGGAGAGTAACACGTGGTCAAGTACGTCGCCACGCTCCTTTGCCGCCTGCACAAACAGCTCCAGCCGCTCGCGAATCTTGTCCTGGCCCGTAAAATCAGCAAAGCGCGATGGCCGCAACTTCTGCTCGAATTCCTTATCTGGTGTAATAATTTCGTTATTCATTTTTATGAGTAAATCCAATATTTGAGAAAGGGCTACATTGCGCTAAAGGTCTAATGAGGCGTTTGTTTTTTTAATTCTTTTCCAGCGGAGTCTTATTCCTAGCGTCAGAGCGAGTGTCCATATGAGAATATATCCGGCGATTTTTAGCCGGATTAAGGTAGGTGGTGGCGTAGATCCCGGTGTTTCTATTGCTGTATAAAAAAGATCTAGACTTACAAAAACTACGGTGTAGAAGACCGATGCGGTGATGGTGAAAAATAGCACGGGATTGTCTTTTGCACACCTATTCATTGAGTCTGCTTTAAAGGCATTTATTTGTACTATATTTTTCATTATTACATCCATAATTAAGGATCGCTGATCCTCTGTTAGCCACTACCTTGTCGGACCCTTCTATTCTATCAAGGTAATTGCAGGATTGTGACGATCAAAGGCGCTTAATGGCGGAACGACCCATTATGAGGCCCATTTAAACGAGAGTTTCTTGTGGTTCGCGGCGCAGTCGCGCAAATATAGATTAATTAGGCTTTGGTAGGGCATACCGAGTTCTTCGGCCAACGATTTAAAATAGGAAATCGTCGACTTATCAAGTCGCATGGTTATGGGTTGTTTCAGCTCTTTCGTATAGGGGTTCTTTTCCCCTTTCATGTTTTCGAAATCATAATGGGCTCTCATTTTATTCACCTCCAATAGTATGCTTGTTCTTTTTTATCGGCTTTGCGGGCAGAAATGATCCGGATAACGGAATCCTTTTTCCTATAGCAATGGCTAACTACCAAAACACGGAGTTTGAAGCTCATGCCGAGGATTAAGAAACGATCCTCATTTTCAGAGTGATCTGGGTCGAAGAATCGAATGGCATTTTCATCCAGAAAAGCAGACTGAGCTTCTTGAAAGGAGACTTTATGCTTCCGCTTATTTATACGGGATTTATCTTCATCCCACGTAAATTGAATCCCACTCATACGTACAATGTATGTATTAATAGGAAAAGGGTCAACCTATTTTTTTTGTCGAAACTATTGGGTCAGCGCGAGGGCGGCGCCGCGCTCCTCGCCGCCTGCACAAACAGCTCTAGTCGCTAACGGATCTTTGTCTTGCTCCGTAAAATCGGCGAAGCGCGATGGCCGCAACTTCTGCTCGAATTCCTTGTCAGGTGTAATGATTTCGTTCGTTATTCATTTTTTAAGGGTACAGAAGAATCTAAGGGTTAGCGATAGGCGCAACCCGAGGGTTGGGCTTTTCTTTTCTAATGCCTAAAACCAAGAGCACTACGCCAATGATTGAAAGAACAGCGGCTTGTATGGAGAAAAGTAGTACATTCCTGAAGAGGTTTGGGGAAACCGGACGAATAGCTGGCAGGGCCATAGTAGCCATCGAAATATCATCATATTGATTCGCATAAGTTTTACCTATTGCATTAGCAATTTTGGCGGGTTCTATGGGGTTATCGCGCTGGACTGAAAATCGGATTAAACCAACGGCATGTTTATCTGCAGTAATACGCACGCTATCTTGTAGGATTTTATGGGCGATATTTCGCGGGATCTTATTCTCCGGGTCCCCCCATGCCTCCTGAAGTTTGAGTTCTTTTATGACCGGATAAAAGGTCTGAGGAGATTCGGCCAAAGCGGCTTTTTGTTGAGTTAAGGCTACGAGAGCGTCCGGGGTGTATTTTTTATGGGTATCATTCGAAAATTTTATTTGGGCAATTGCGGTACTCTCATAGATATTAGGCAGCATCATGGTGTAAGCGGTGCCCGATAGAAGGCTCAGAGGGCCGATCGCCAAAAGGATGCTTCCCGCTATGATTAGGATTATTTTCTTCATGTACAGTTTGCCCTTAGTCGCTAAGTCTACGACCTTTTTTCTGCCTCCACCCTGCCGAACCCCTATTTTTTCAAGATAATTACAGGAGGGTGGCAGGGGCGCTCTCTTTTTCTTTCAAAGCCCGCCGTGCTCGTGTGATTTTTTCACACTGCCGTGGGGCGAGGACGGCTATAATGGGAGACATCACGATATCTCATGGATTATTTAGTCAGTGCAAGGCGGATGAGATCTTCGACGGTCATTTCGGGGGTGAGCTTGAGGGATACGGATTTAATCATTTTCTGGGCGGCATCGAGGGTATAGCCAAGGGCGCCGAGCGCGAGGGCGGCGTCGCGTAGGCGGGGGTCGCCGAGTTCGCCTTCTCCGCCGGAAAAGGCATCGAGCTGCTCGCCTTTAGTAAATTTGTCGCGCAGTTCGACGATGATACGTTCGGCGGTTTTTTTGCCGATTCCGGAAATCGAGGAGATGCGCTTGACGTCGCCGTTGATGAGTGCGGTTTTGAGCTCGCGTACGGGCAGGCCGCTGAGCGCGCTGATGGCGAGTTTTGGGCCAACCCCGCTGATCGTGAGCAGGCGGGTGAACATTTCGCGCTCTTCATCCGTGAAAAAACCGAAGAGTTTTTGGGAGGCATCGGTGATGTGGTGATAGATCAGAATGCGGCAGGTATCGCCTTCCGGGGGGAGGCGGTCGTAGCTGCAAAGCGGGATAAATACTTCGTAGCCAACGCCGCCGATGTTCATGACAATGCGGGCGGGTTGCTTGTGATCGAGTAGGCCTTCGAGGAATGTAATCATGGAGATGGACTTTGCCGGAAGTAACGGTGGGAATACAGCCCTTTTCTTGCTAATTGGCCATATACTACCCGTATTAGAGCCATTCGGGGTTAGAAGTCCTTTTTTACATCGAAGTAGGCGCGCGATTCCCCGGTGTCTTTATCGTCTTCGTAGCTAATGCCCATGCCTTTTGTGGGTAGAAAGAGTTTGCCGCCCACGAGTTCGTATTCCCCGCTCGCAAAATTTTTGCGAAGGGTGACTTTCATTTGCGGGAGACTGGAATTCCAGAGAAGCCACGAGCTGTTGAGGCTGAATCCCGTATGGGTATTTTGGGAGCGAAATTCATCGACGGTATAGGACCCTTCGTATTTTTGGAGAAACGTCGGGTTAAAAGACGCTTCGATCACGTCCAGATGGGATGGTCTTTTTTGAAAGGGTGCGCTTGGATTGGAAAGCACGTTTACGGCGAGCGGAGTGGCGGGGGCATTCAGATAGACGCGATAAAAGTCGGCTAGATCCTCCGAGGGAACGACCTCTTTTTTGCTCAACGAAGAGTCGTCGTTTTTAGCGGGCGCAAAAATTTTCCAAGTTACAGAAGTCAGCGCTGCAATCAGCAAACATAGAATGACCCTCTTTTTTTTCATAAGAGGAAAAGTATAGCGGAGTTACGCGTATTGGGAAGTGCATCCGCAGAGTAGATGTTTGCGGACGGGAAGGGTTGCTTTCTAGAGGGAAAGCGATATGTTCGCGCCTCATTTTTCATAGTTGGAGAAAACCCCATGGCTCAGGAAATTAGAAATATCGCGATCATTGCGCACGTCGACCACGGAAAAACCACACTCGTCGATGAGATCATTAAGCAAGCGCATCTCTTTCGCGACAACGAGGACATGCAGGAGTGCATGCTCGATAGCAACGACCTCGAACGCGAGCGAGGGATCACCATTCTTTCCAAAAATATCAGCGTTAACCACAAGGGGGTGAAAATCAACGTGATCGACACCCCCGGCCACAGCGATTTTGGCGGGCAGGTAGAACGTGTTCTTAACCTAGCCGACGGGGTTTTGCTGCTCGTTGATGCCGCCGAGGGGCCGATGCCGCAGACGCGCTTCGTATTAGATAAAGCCCTCGAACTTAACCTCAAGCCACTGGTTATTATCAACAAGATCGACAAGTCGGATGCGCGCCCCGACGTCATTCATGATAAAATATTTGACCTCTTTATAGAGCTCGATGCCAACGACGACCAACTCGACTTCCCCATGCTCTATTGCAGCGGAAAAGACGGCTGGGCGGATACCACGCTGGATGGCCCGCGCGATTCGATCTTGCCGCTGATGGATGCCGTGATTGAGCATATTCCCGCCCCGGAAGTTCGGGAAGGGCCGATGCAGATGCAAGTGACCTCACTCGACTATAATGATTATGTGGGCCGGATTGGTGTGGGACGCGTGTATCGCGGAACGCTCGACATGTCCACACCGCTCATGCGAGTGCACCGGAATGGAGACCTGAAGCCCACCCTGCTCAAACAACTCTATACGTTCGAAGGCTTGGAGCGAGTCGAGGTTGACTCGGTTCCATGTGGCGACCTCTGCGCGATTGTTGGCATCCCCGACATTGACATCGGCGACTGCATCACGGATCGGGAGCACCCCGAGGCCCTTCCTCCAATCAGCATCGATCAGCCCACGCTTTCGATGGTCTTCACCGTCAACGATTCGCCCTTCTTCGGGCAGGACGGAAAATTTGTCACTAGCCGCCACTTGCGCGAACGGTTGCTGAAAGAAACCGAGCGCGACGTGGCTCTGCATGTGGACGACAGCTCCGGCGATTCGTTCAATGTGAGCGGCCGGGGTGTATTGCACCTTTCGATTCTCATTGAAACGATGCGCCGCGAAGGCTTCGAAATGTCCGTGGCTCCGCCTAAAGTCATTTCAAGGAGAAGCATGGCAAGAAAGAGGAACCCATCGAAATCCTGCACGTAGACGTACCGGATGAATATGCGGGGAAAGTGATCGAAATAGCCGGTGTGCGCAAGGGCGAGATGGTGGATATGGAGCAGCATGGGCTGCGCAAAATGATCCGTTTTCACATTCCAACGCGCGGCTTGATTGGCCTGCGCAGCAAAATGCTCACCGCCTCGGCCGGCGAAGCGATCGTGACGCACCGCTTCCTCCACTACGAACCCTTTAAAGGCGACATCCAGCAGCGCAATAACGGAGTATTGATTTCGCAAGCCAAGGGGCCATCCGTGGCCTTTGCCATCGACGCGCTCCAACTACGCGGCACCTTCTTTATTAACCCCGCCGAAGAATGCTACGCAGGCATGATTCTCGGCGAGCACTGCATCGATAAAGATTTGGTGGTAAACATTCAGAAAGCCAAGCAGCTCACCAACATGCGGGCCTCCGGCACCGACCGAGCGATGAAGATTGCTCCGGCGCAAGTGAAAAGTTTAGAAGAAGCGCTGGAATACATCGCCGCCGACGAGCTCGTAGAAATCACCCCGAACAATATTCGCCTGCGTAAAAAGATGCTCACCGAAGTCGACCGGAAACGGTTCGGCCGGCAGAAGTCCAAAGGCTAACGGACGGATTCAGAACGCGTGTAGGCGGTAGCTTTGGCAGATGAATTCCGGGATCATGGATCTCGGCTATAGGGTTTTAATAGAGCGAATTCATCTGCCGGATCTCGGTGGCTACCCTTTGTTTAAGTTTTTCCGGGGCCAGTACAAGGGCATGGGAACCCAAGCCTAATATCCACACCAGCACATTGGCATAGGGCAATTTACTTCCGCCACTGGCCACCGGGAATGAAATCTCCACGGAACCGTCTTCGAACTCCGTCACCTTCTGTTCAGCATGCCACTGTTTTTGCCGAACCTGCGCCGCATAGTCGGCATCAATGCGAACCCGAACGAGTTCTGATTCCCCCTGCATCGAGGCATACCGCCCGAACAATAGCTTTTTGAGGTCGGCAGGATTAAACTTTTCCTTCGATTGAAAGGGTGCCTGCGACTCCCTTACCGTATGCATGCGGCTGATCGCCAACTGGATGATATCGCCTTTGTAGTGGCTTCGGGCAAATAGATACCACTCGCCCTCGATGTTAGCGATATGCAGCGGATCAAGCGTATAGGTTTGCAGGGTTGTGGCGCTAACACTTTGATAGTCCACGTCAATTGCTTGGCGCTTCAGCAGGCATTGGCTCAATTGATCCCAGAGGGCGGCCTCCACCGGCTCCGACGGCGGAGAGAGGAAGCTGAAGCCCTCTAGAATCTGTTCAGGGCTGACTCCCACATGGCGTCCCACAAACCCCAATACCTGCCTGTAGAAGCTGTTCAGTAAGGTTCCTCGTGGAAGATCATTATACTGCCCCAACGCCTGCCTCGCCAGCAGCAGGGCCACCAGCTCGCCTTCCCGCATCGTCACCGCCGGCATGCTCCAGGTGGATTCCGTGTAGAAATAGCCCCGCCGCTTGCGGTCGTATTCAATCGGTGCCATCAAGCGATCCCGCATAAACCCCACATCGCGCTTGATCGTCCGTTCGTCCACCTCCCACTCCGTCGCCAAAAATGGCACCGAAGGAAATTCCCCCTCCCGAATCCGACGATCAAGATCCATCTGGCGTTCAAGCTGTGTGTTGGTTCGTTTCATTGTGCTCCCATTCGGTGGTTACATAATCCTCAATCTTTGCCGCATGATAATACGGAATATTCAGTAGTTTGAAGCGATGACTGCCTATTCCCGCCTCCTGTGCCATAAAACCGCCCCGATACATCCGAACCGCAACCGAACCCCCTTGATACATTTCCATAAAAAGATTCAGCGACCGCAGTTTTCCCGCCCCGCCCGATTTAACCTCGACCGGGATCATTTGAGAGCGAACGTTCACCAAGAAATCAACTTCCGCCTGCGACTGGGTTTTCTCCCTCACCCAAAACAGCGGGGGTTTTCGTACATTGTTCCGAGAGGCCAACAACTCCTGTCCTGTCAACTGTTCAACCAAACCGCCGCGGAACTCCGCCGAAAGATCATTCAATCCAATTAGGTTATGCTGGATTCCGCAAGCATAGCTCACCAACCCGACATCAATACATTGCAGGCGGGGCGACCGCCGGAGATTCGGCACAAAGGGCAGATCAATAGAGGTTGAGGGATACAGCAGAGAGACCAGCATAACCTGTTCAAGTGTGCGCAAGGCCTCCCCGACCTCACGCGAGCCGAAGGAAGATTCCCCGAAACCAGTAAAGCGAATCCGACGCCCTGCATTCAATGGAGCAGCCTTCAGGCAGTATCGCAGCATTTTTTCCATCGATGCATTGCGTGTATACTTTGGAATATCATCAAGATAAGCGGAAAAAAGATTTTCATACACCCGGTTGACGGCTACGACATCCTCCGTGCGGACATACTCGGAAACGGCCTCCGGCATACCGCCAATCAATGCATACCGATGATACAACCCAAAGAGTTCCTCTTGGGCATACGCCGGCGACGGTACCTGCCGAAACGCCTCACCCAGCTCCAGTCCGGCAACAGCCTCTAAAAACTCCTCAAATGACATTGGATGCAGATAACGAAACTCCACCCGCCCCACGGGAAAAGAAATATGCTCACGCTGCAACGCAACCTCCAAAAGAGATCCTGCAGCAATCAGATGAACATTGGGAGCCTCCTCGTGAAAATAGCGTAAAAGGGCAACCGCTTCCGGACAGGCTTGGATTTCATCCAAAAAAAGTAACCATTTCCCAGAATCTAAAGCCAGCGCCCGCTGCCGAAGCCGAATGGCTTGAAGAATTTCTTGAGGACGTAGCCCCTGCTTGAACAAGCCAGCATCTTCCGATCGCTCAAGGTTGAGTTCCGAAAATAGCTCGTAGGATTCGCCAAACATGCGAACCGCAACCGTTTTCCCGACCTGCCGAGCGCCCCGCAAAACCAACGGCTTCCGCACAGGAGAATCCCGCCAGTCCATCAGCTCGTTCATAATTCGTCGTTTAAACATGCCAGATCCTTTGTTAAGGAATAAGGGCATAAAATAGATTAATCCGCCTTAATACAAGGGTAAATAAGTACAATATTTGTCTCATAACAAGGGCATTATTTCGATTTTGGTTCCAAAACCGGGTTCTTTTTGGTTTTTTATGGTGAACACCCTTTTTTGACGGGATCACAGGATAATCAGGATACCTCTGCTATGAAAGGCTCTTTTAATCCCAACCAGCCTCTCCGGTGGAATTTACAAACCGTTGTAGTCCAAGCCTATAAAAATCCTTCTCCATACTGATTCACAGAATGCGATCCGGTTCATCCTGTGATCCCGTCAAAATATTCCTCAGCTTCACCTGCCAGGAATTTCAATCGCCTCTCGGCTTGGGAGTTCTTTCAGACAGGAATTGACAGGGTTGATTGAAACAGGTCGAAGTTTAGTCTCAATCGCCTTTCGGCTGTTTGCCCGATCCGGACAGCATGTTATCAACCTCCAAATCGGAAGCATCTAAGAATGTCTCAATCGCCTTTCGGCTGTTTGCCCGATCCGGACGGCCTTTGTTCTGGTGCTGGACGTGGGTCGTCGGCATGAGGTCTCAATCGCCTTTCGGCTGTTTGCCCGATCCGGACTTGGACAACCTCGTATCCCTGGCATCGAGCTTATTACGCTGTCTCAATCGCCTTTCGGCTGTTTGCCCGATCCGGACTAAAACACCACGATCAGCGGAATCGATGTCGAGTCTCAATCGCCTTTCGGCTGTTTGCCCGATCCGGACCTCGTAGTGATGTGTTCTGTTGCGATTGGTCGGAGGAGTCTCAATCGCCTTTCGGCTGTTTGCCCGATCCGGACTTGGGATCAGCACGGGTGTGATGTTCAAATACAAGTTGTCTCAATCGCCTTTCGGCTGTTTGCCCGATCCGGACAGCTTTAGAATATGTGTTCAGCAAGAAATCGAATTTGAACGTCTCAATCGCCTTTCGGCTGTTTGCCCGATCCGGACGTGCTATCCCTAACGATGGGTTAGATGACTTAGCTGCTGTCTCAATCGCCTTTCGGCTGTTTGCCCGATCCGGACCTACACATCTCGAACCATATCGGACGCTTGTTCAATACAGTCTCAATCGCCTTTCGGCTGTTTGCCCGATCCGGACTGGAATACCCGAAGTGTTTGTGTTACGCGGACCTTACGGTGTCTCAATCGCCTTTCGGCTGTTTGCCCGATCCGGACTAAAGAGATTTCCGGTGGAACCAACAACGCCTCAGGAGTCGTCTCAATCGCCTTTCGGCTGTTTGCCCGATCCGGACTGCAGGTCATTTTGAGCCAAGGATAGCCGGGGTGAAAAGCACCCGTTTGGCGGCAGTCCGATTTTGAGTCCGAATCAGGAGGGTATAAAAGCAGGGGTGGGTTG
>JAJRRI010000148.1 GCA_024279685.1 Verrucomicrobiota bacterium
CCCCTCATAATATAACTACAGCCTTCATGGTTTTTCTTTTTCCGGCGGGGTTTGCTCTGGCTTGGTTTGTCGAGCAAAGTCTGGAGAGCAACCTAAAGCACCGAACCCTTGTTCGAGCGGTTGTCGGGCTTATCGGCCTCCTCTGGCTCTACCTTGCTCTCACCTTTTTCGGGCTCATACCCTCCCGATAAAATATCGGCGGTACGGGGATTTAAAAGCCGACGAGAAGCCCTAAGGTAAATACCTCGATAAATGAGCTTACCCCTTTGCTGGAACTCTCGTACACTGCACGTTAATTTTTAACCGATGACCTCCGAAATAGGATTTTTATGACCGAAAAAGATCAGACTCTTTTACCGCATGTACTTGTTGGAGAAATAGAGAACCCTCAACTAACGGTGATCTGGATGCATGGACTGGGTGCCGACGGGCATGACTTCGCTCCCATCGTTCCTCAATTGGAATCCCAGCTAAAATCAGCCGTGAAGTTCATCTTTCCCCACGCCCCAGTACGCCCCTTTACATTGAACAATGGGATGTTAATGCCCGCATGGTATGACCTCAAAAGTACCGGAACAACGCGAGACCTCTCCATAGACGACATGGAGGAAAGCCGAAAACAAATCGAAGCCTTTATCGATGCTGAACGAGAAAAGGGTCTGCGGGCCGACCAAATTCTCCTCGTGGGATTCTCTCAAGGAGGAGCCGTCGCCTACCATACCGGCTTGCGCTATCCTACCCCACTCGCCGGGATCATCTCCCTTTCTGGATATATCCCAGTCCCCTCCGATGATGGAAATGAATACCCTGCCGAAAACAGAAACATGCCCATCCTGGTCTGTCACGGCACGCTGGACCAAGTCGTACCTCCCGTTCTCGCCGACACCGCACTTGAGCATCTCAAGAAACAGGGATTCGCCTACACCTTTAAAAAATATGAGATGGCGCACTCCGTATGCCCCGAAGAAATTAATGACATCGCAACCTTCATAAACCAGCTCCTCTAAAAAACCCTTGGATTTTCAAGTATGGACCGATCCGTCCTGCCGATCGGAGATCCCCTCTTTCGCACAGCAACCTAACCGGAAATTGGAATGAGAAAAGAGATAACACCAGCCCCTTGGAGCTCGCCCGAACTAGTTACGCGATTTGCCACCTCTCCGCCCAACTCCGAACTCATGAAGTTCGCCACCTCCGAGTTGGATCGAGGTTCCACTCTCCTGCTCGATATCGGCTGCGGCGCCGGAAGCAATGCTGTACCCCTCGCTCGCATGGGCTGGAACGTCCTCGGGCTTGATCTTTCGGAGCCCATGCTCGAAGCCGCCAACGGCCGCGCGCAACAAGAAGAATTGACCGCAACGCTCCGATTTTCCCAGGCCCCGATGGAACAGCTTCCCGCCGAAGATCGCAGCTTCGACTTCATCGTCGCCCACGGCATCTGGAACCTCGCCCGCTCCAGCACCGAATTTCGGCAGGCCCTCCGGGAAGCTGCGCGCGTGGCCCGACCCTCCGCCGCCCTCTTCGTCTTCACCTTTTCCCGCAATACGCTCCCGCGGGAAACCCAGCCCATTCCCGG
This sequence comes from Verrucomicrobiota bacterium, assembly GCA_024279685.1. Lineage (GTDB taxonomy): Bacteria > Verrucomicrobiota > Kiritimatiellia > Kiritimatiellales > Pontiellaceae > Pontiella. Next base: position 1,577 of record JAJRRI010000148.1, read on the forward strand.
CGAGCCATTTGTTTTCACCGAATTTTCCGGAGCACCGCAATGTTTCCTAACTCAGGAACAGCTCATCGAAGAGCTCGCCGCGGTTGGTTTTGCGCAAGAACCCGGCCGTCCCGTCAGAGAGTATCCCCGAACAGGAAATCGGCCGGCGATTTACGAAGGTATATTTCGACGAACCTAGACCCACCCTCTTTGAATGATTTATGAGACCGGAATGAAGAACCCCGAGAACAACCCACCTGTCGACAATCCATTGGATGATGACCGTGCCCATTCCCTCCATTGGACGGTTTGCTCCGTCTGCCATGGAAAAGGGAAAAAAAGCCGTACGCCTTCAAAAAAAATATGGCGACGGTACCAGCGCGCTCTTGTTGAAGCTGAAAAAGGGGAAACCTCGGATCAGCCGAAGCCGCCCGTAGCTCACATTGATGACTGCACGTATTGTCGAGGGGCAGGTCTGAAAAAATCGACGGCAACTACGCCTCTAAACACAAGCTACCCAAGTATAGCCATCATTGGCGGGGGGATCGGAGGGTTGGCGCTGGCGGTGGCGTGTCGTCATCGGGGTATTCCTTGTACGGTCTACGAGCGCGATGAGAATTTTGGTCAACGATCTCAAGGGTATGGGCTAACGATGCAGCAGGCCAGTAAAGCTCTTGCGGGATTTGGTATTTCTGAACTCCAGGAGGGCATCACGTCCACCAAACATGTCGTGCATAGATCGGACGGTAAGGTGGTTGGAGAGTGGGGCTTGAGGAAATGGGGAAGATCCCATACGAAGGCCATACCGAGACGGCGGAACGTGCATATTCCTCGGCAGGCTCTGCGCAACGAACTTCTTCAAGCGCTCGGGGGGCCTGATCAGGTGCAATGGGGGCATTCGTTTTTGGACTACCACGCGGGTGACGGGCAGGTGGATCTTCGCTTTCGGGTAGGGGGTGAGGTAAAGAAGGTCAAAGCCGAACTCGTGGTTGGAGCGGATGGCATTCGTAGCTCGGTACGGAAACAATTGATCGGCGATGAGATGGCGCCGTTGCGGTATCTCGATTGCATGGTTATTTTGGGAATCTGCCCGTTGGAAAATGTCGATGAATCCGCTCTCCTCGACGGGAAAACGGTGGTCCAAACAGCCAATGGGAACGAACGCATTTATATGATGCCGTATTCGCCGACGACCATCATGTGGCAGCTCAGCTTTCCTTTGTCCGAAGAAGAGTCGCTCGCATTCAACCGTTTAGGGGCACCGGCGCTCAAAGAGGAGGCCCTTCGCAGATGCCCGGCGTGGCACGCCCCCATTCCACAAATTCTAGCCGAAACGCCCGTGTCGTTAATCACGGGCTATCCCGCCTACGACCGCGACCTCCTAACCCAGAA